>CAYSKU010000143.1:0-6639 GCA_964431775.1 uncultured Ruminococcus sp.
AATACTTCGTATTTCAAGGGGAAATTCTGATGTATAGCGCAAAAAGCTCCGCTATATGTGCATATTGACTTTTTTCAAACACGCCCTAGGTGACCGTACTTTGTTCGAACGTGGGAAAAGCTCACGGCAGTAGCCTGCCATGAGCGATCCCGTTTGCATTGATAGGTGGGTAGCACGCCGAGCGCGGTCTCCGACCGAGCGCGGATGGGCGATCCGGTCGGTCATTCGACTGCTGTCAGAGTGCAGCCACCTCCGTGAAAGTTGTCATAATACATTACCTCCTTACAGAAGATTCAGCACCGGTTGCTGTGCTTTTATTATACAGCACTCCTTTGCGTTTTGCAATGGAAAAAACAGTTCTATTTATTTTTTCCGTTGCCCGAGAGCGATGAGCATGATATTTAGACCTATGTGTGAACGATTCACATTTGATTATTATTTATCGGATTGACAGTTTTTCGAAAATGTGCTATAATGAGAAGCATAAAGGGACACGTGTCACGGTCAGACGGGACACGTCAGAGAAGAACGGAGGGATGTTCTGTGGCCGAAGTAAACAATCTTGAGATCGCACGGAAGTTTCTTGATTTTATGGTGGATTATTATGCTATGATGCGGCGTCATCTGGTAGATGCGAACGAGTATCGTATGCACTCGCACGGTTTTTCTACTTTGTACGCCCTTCGGGCATATCGTAATTGTCCGATCACTATGACACAGTTTGCGAACGAGATGGGGATAACCAAGCAGCAGCTGACGAAGCTCGTGAACGATCTCGAGGAGAAGCAGTATGTCGTTCGTTCGCACAATCGGGAGAACCGCCGTCAGGTATACATCGAGATAACGGAGTGCGGCATACAGCACCTCGAAAAGATGCTCGGCGGTATAGTACATGAGATACTTGGCTCTCTGTCCGAATTTTCGGAGGATGACAAGCGAAGGATCGCGGAATGCTCCGAGACCATGTCCGCGTTTCTGCATCGCGATGCGGAGCATTGTCTTGAACGCGGCTCGGGCAGTATGGGAAATACAGGCAATACAGGTGATACAAACGATACGAGACACGGAGGATAATGACTGTGGCAAAGGATTATTACCACGACATACTTATTCCGGAGGTGGCACGCTACGCGATGGTACGGGACATGGATCCGGAGCAGCTCGACGAATACGGTGCCGCGATATACGCAACATGGTACTCGATAGACCCGATAGGTCTCGGTTCGCGTGACAATCTATGCAACTTCGAGGAGGAGCGCGAGCCGATAGTATACGACAGAAGCACCGAGCGTGAGGCATTCGGTGAGCCGCGGCTCGGACCCTCGCCCATGCCGACCCCTGTAAAGCGAAAAAAGAAGCACGGTGTATACTTTACCGCGCACAAGCATCCGGACGAGCCGCTCATTCCGTCACCGGACGATTATATCGTCTACGCACGTCTCAGATCGGTATATTCGCGCACAGACAGTGCGGTAGGTCCTCTCGGCAAAGCCGACATGATACATTTTATCATAGATCACTACACCTGTCGCCGTGCGTTGGATACGGATGATGACTGAACTACACATCACATACAGAAAGGAATTTTCAAAATGAGCATTCCGACCTCAATCACAGACACCTACACCCTTTCGAACGGTGTAAAGATCCCGGCAGTAGGCTATGGCACATGGCAGACTCCGAACGACGTGACCGCGATGCACGTCAAGACCGCGCTTGACATCGGCTACCGTCACATCGATACCGCATGGGGCTACGACAACGAGAGCGGTGTCGGCGAGGGCATCCGCGCTTCGGGCGTTCGGCGCGAGGACATATTCCTTACGACGAAGCACTGGGTAACGTTCCGCGGCTATCAGAACACGATAAACGCGGTCGAGGATTCGCTGAAGTGTCTCGGACTCGACTACATCGACCTGTATCTCGTTCACTGGCCGTGTGTTGAGGCGAGCCGTTCCGACTGGCAGGAGATAAACGCGGACACGTGGCGCGGCTTCGAGCGTATGTACAAGGATGGAAAGCTTCGCGCCATAGGTGTGAGCAACTATGAGAAAAAGCATCTCGAGGCACTGGAGAAGACTGCCGAGGTCATGCCGATGGTGAATCAGCTCGAGTTCCACCCGGGCTTCCTCCAGCTCGACAATGTACGCTACAACCAGGAAAAGGGGATCCTCGTTGAGGCGTGGAGTCCTCTCGGAAGCGGAGCGGTGCTTCGTGACGAGACGCTCACGAGGCTTGCGGCGAAGTACGGAAGGTCCGTTGCACAGCTCTGCATACGCTTCGCGCTCGAATATGACGTGCTTCCTCTGCCGAAGTCCACGAATGCGGAGAGGATCGCGCAGAACGCGGACGTTTTCGACTTCGAGATATCCGCCGAGGACAAGTGTGTGATCGAGGCTATGCCTCTCCTCGGCTACAGCGGCTTCGTTCCCGAGGAAGCCCCCGCCGACCGTCTCGCCGGTCTCTGCTAAGGCAGTGCGGTCTGAGACCGCACGCAGTCATCGGCACACGTGAAGTTGAAATTGCACGATATCACACGACAATTTCATTTGTGCAGGGGTGGCTGCTGACGGGGCGGCTGAGCCGCCGGGCAGTCATCGGGGCGGCTGAGCCGCCGGGCGGTCATCGGCTCACGTGAAGCTTGAGCTGAAAGATAACCCACGACAATGATATTGGTTCAAGTTTGTCTACAGAGTTTTTTGTCTATTGCATACCGCAATCGCATGAGTCGGCGGTCTGAGACCGCCGACCTCAGGCGACTTTTTTCCATCCCCTTGACATTCCGTTGCGGATGCGATATAATAATACGGCATTCGCGGACAGTTCGTGACCATCCTGTCCTAAAACAAAACTACGGGCAATCGAGAACGTACCGTAGAGGTGCGTTTTTTTGTTGCCTAGGGGGGGGGAAAAACTATGTCAAATGAGATACTGCTTATTATTTCGATACCGCTGATCTACGGAACGGTGCTTGTTGCGTACCGCCTTTTCGGGAAAACGGGTATGTTTGCGATGACTGTACTCTCGACGATACTTGCGAATATCGAGGTGCTTATGATGGTCGATGGCTTCGGTATGGAGCAGACGCTCGGGAACGTCATGTTCGCTTCGACCTATGTTATAACCGACATACTCAGCGAGAACGAGGGTGAAAAGGAGGCTGCGTGTTCGGTAAAGATCGGTATATTTACATCCGTAGTGATGTTGATACTGACACAATACTGGCTACTGTACACGCCGTCCGCGACCGACTGGGCGGGTGAGCATATACACGCGATATTCTCGTCCACGCCGCGTCTTCTGCTTGCGAGCTTTCTCGGCTATGTCGTGTCGCAACGCTTCGACGTTTGGCTGTACCATCGTCTGTGGGAATGGACGACGAGAAAGAGCGGCAGCAGTCGCCGCTTCCTATGGCTACGCAACAACTGTGCGACGTTGGTCGCGCAGCTCATAAACACGGTATTGTTTACAAGTGTAGCGTTCGGAGGTCGGTATGACACGGAGACGTTATTTTCGCTGATGCTCTCGAGCTACGTCATCTACATCTTCACGAGTCTTCTCGACACTCCCGTCGTATACCTCGCCCGCCTGTCGGCTGAGCCGACAAGCATGAATCGGCGTTCGTGAAGTCGAGAGCGTAAGATATCCCACGACAATATTATTGGTGCAGGTCGGCTGATGTGACAGGCAGACATAATCGGCGATAGTGGAGCTGAGTAGGGAAGACATCCCATGAGGGCGGGGTGTCGGATAATATTTTCGGGAGGGGCTTTGGAAAGTCCCTCCCGAATGCTTTTTCTATTTCACCTTATATTCGTTTTTTTCGCGGAGCTTTTGCAGGAATTCGTGTATCTCCGCATCGACGGAGAGTATCTCCGTCAGAAATTCTGCGGCTGACAGGCGAAGGACTCCCGAGCCTATCGCTTGCAGCTGTATGAGTCCGTCCGATGTGACGAGCTTTACCGAATGGTCACGTCCGATCTCCTTTATCAGCTTCGCGATATACACGTCCCCAAGCTCGCCCTCCTTCGTATAGACGATATGCAGTCCGTGTTCATCGTATTTTCGTTCCGTCGATCCCTTTACGTTATATGCGTCAAACACGAGGACGATCTCACGTCCGGTATACGCGCCGTAATTTGCAAGGATATCGATGAGGCTTCGCCGCGCTCCCTCAAGGTCGGTCTTCGCAAGTGCGGCAAGCTCGTCCCACGCGAAGATGACGTTATAGCCGTCAACGATATAGAGCGATCTCTTCGGGGGCGGTGCAACCGCTCCGGTGATCCTCGGCTTTTTCGGGTCTCCGTAGACACGTCTTTTTATAGGTCCGAACTCACGCTCCATTATCGCTTCAAGCTCCTTTTCGTCAAGGTCGAGGTTCTGACGTATGAGCTGTGGGGGCGCTTCCGCTTCCGCTTCCGGATCCGTTTCGTCTGAGATCCCTTCAAGGTGCATATATTCGGGGACCTTGTCCCACGGTACTACAAAGCCGGCACCGTGCGCGCAGAATACCGAGTCGGGGGTATTCTCAAGATCCGCTTCGGGGGAATATGCGGCTTCGGCGACTACTCTATCCGTATCGTGACAGGGGAAGTACCCCTCGACACGGCAGGAGAGACGTCCGCGTCCGTGCGTATATGCCGCGACCTCGCGTGCGTATCCGCCGATCGTTGAGACGGGGGCGCGACCTGTCAGAACGGACGTTCCCGGGGCGGCTTCATGCTCGTCGAACGTGCCGTCACGTGCTATGATATCGGATATCGCACGACCGACACATTCGCCCGGCAGCTCCAGACGGAAGGTATAGTACGGCTCGAGAAGCACGGTCTTTTTTCTTGAGAGTGCGGTCATGAGTCCCTGACGGACGGCGCGGTAGGTGGCTTCGCGAAAGTCGCCGCCGACCGTATGCTTTAGGTGCGCTCTTCCCGAGACGAGCGTTATCTTTATATCTGTTATATTCGAGCCGGTCATGACACCGAGGTGCTGCTTCTCCTCGAGGTGAGTGAGGATGAGTCTCTGCCAATTTCGGTCGAGCAGGTCTTCACTGCATTTCGTATCGAACACGACACCGCTTCCGGACGGCAACGGCTCGAGCAGGAGATGTACCTCTGCGTAATGGCGGAGCGGCTCGAAATGACCGACACCCTCGACCCGTTCGGAGATCGTTTCGCGGTACATGATACGTCCGTCCTCGAAGGTGACGTCAACGCCGTAGCGTTCGGAGATAAGTCTGACGAGTATCTCGGTCTGTACCTGCCCCATGAGCTGTGCGTGCAGCTCACCGTAGCGTTCGTTCCAGACGATATGGAGGAGAGGCTCCTCCTCCTCGAGCTGCTGTAGCTTTGGCATGAGCGTTCGTGGGTCTGCCTCCTGCGGCAACGCTATACGATAGCTGAGTACAGGCTCGAGCATGGGATGACCTGCGCCCTCCTCACTTCCGAGACCCTGACCGGCATACGTTCCGCTGAGACCCGAGACCGCACATACGTCCCCTGCGAAGACACAGTCCGGACTTTCGAACCGCGCACCCGAATAAAGTCGAATACCGGTTATCTTTTCCTCGAGCGGCTCCGCTGCGCCGAGAGGGAGGTAGGAGAGCGACTGTCTGATGCTCAGGCTTCCTCTTGTTATGCGGAGGTAGGTCAGTCTCGTGCCGTTTTTGTCGTGTGCTATCTTATATACCCGTGCGCCGAAGGGAGCAGTCTCGGGAGCTTTTGTGAGCGATCCCGCGTAGCGTTCGAGGGCATCGAGCAGAGCATCGACACCCTCAACGCGGAGACCGCTTCCGAAAAAGCAGGGGAACAGCCGTCTCTCGTTTATAAGTCGCTGTACCTCCTCGTCCGTGACCGTGCCGTTCTCGAGGTAATATTCGAGTGCGGCTTCGTCTGTCATTGCGATATGCTCGACGGTCTCGGGAGAAGCGGTGTCCGACATATCGACTATGCCCGAGCCCAGCTCCTTTGTAAGCTCGTGCATTATGCCGTCTCTGCCGCGTGAGGCGAGATCCATTTTGGTGACGAAGATGAAGGTGGGGACGTTATAGCGTTCGAGGAGCTTCCAGAGGGTGACGGTGTGCGCCTGCACACCCTCCGAGCCGCTTATGACGAGGAGTGCGTGGTCGAGTACGGGGAGGGTGCGTTCGGTCTCTGCCGAGAGATCGACGTGTCCGGGAGTATCGAGCAGGGTGATCTGCATATCGTTATATGAAAGTATCGCCTGCTTCGAGAAGATGGTGATACCGCGTTCACGTTCGAGCTCGTGTGTATCGAGGTAGGTATTTCGGTGGTCTACGCGACCGAGCTTTTTTATCTTTCCGCTCGTATACAGCATCGCTTCCGACAGAGTGGTCTTTCCTGCATCCACGTGTGCGAGAATGCCGATGACTGCTTTCTTTTGTTTGTTTTCTGACATTTTTATCCTTTATAGGTGAGTGATGAGATGGTATGTCTATCGTGTGAGTATATTTCTGTGAGCTACAGCTATTCATACTATTATACCATAAAATACTCGCGATCTGATATATCAGAGGTAAAAAAATATGCAGAGAACGCCGAGACGTTCCCTGCATATTAGGGCGTGTTTGAAAAAAAGTCAATATGCACAGATAGCGGAGCTTTTTGCGCTATACTTCAGAATTTC
>CAYSKU010000144.1:0-6317 GCA_964431775.1 uncultured Ruminococcus sp.
CTTTTCCGCAAAGCGGACACAGACCGTCGGAAAGAGGACACACCACCAGTTCTTCCCCTCCCCCTCGCCGAGTATCACGCGGAGAGACGGATACACACCGGCAGGAAGGCAGGCTGTGCCGTAATCACGGCGTGGGTATTTTTCACGTGACAGAGTCACCATGACCGGAACGGTCTCGCTCCGCTCTGTCGCAATGCAGGTCTCGGCGGCGTTCTCGATATCGCAGAGCATGGCTTCAACGGTCGAGTAGGCTTCGTCAAAGCTTTGGCAGCTCTCCACCCTCTCGGACACGCAGTCGAGTACCGCGTCACGTACCTTTAGCTTGAGTGCCTGAGCCTGCGCGCTGTCGGACTCCGCTATGACGTGCAGGCGCAGGACGTCCTCGTATATACGATGCTCTCCCGAGATCGGCATGACGGCAAGTATCGCGGCTGACACAAGGACAGATATACTCATTCGAATAAGCAGCTTCATGAAAACAGTCCCCCGAGAAATATCAGATATATGAGTATTCCCCGATGTTGGGTAAGTTATACAGCCTGTATACAGACATTTTATATAGCACAAAAGCCCACGTTTTTTGTGAACGCAGGCTTTATGTGCTTTATGTAACGGGCTTTTGTCAGAACGGAAACTCTCCGTACCACTCGCTGTCTTCCTTCAGGAAGCGGATGAAGTGCAGCCAGTCATAGCGTGAGAGGAAGTGCGTTCCGGAACGGAGGTGGTAGCCGATACTGCCCTCATCGAATTCCTCCTCGGGACACGGCAGACGCTTCGGTGCCTCAAAGCCCGGTCTGCCGAGCAGCTCCCATGCCGGAGAGGCGGCATGACATCCGAGGTATTCGGAATACGGGTCTGCCCATGAGTCCTCCATGGCGGAAGCAACGTAGAGCTTACGCGGTGCTACTGCGGCAAGGAGGAAATGCTGGTCGAACGGTGCTTTATCGGAGTCCTCGACAGAGGCGGATATGCTCTGCATATTTTCATCGAACCAATAGGGGAATCGACCTGCGATATGCGGGAAGGTCTCGCCGACCTTTCCTCTGGTGATCGCCGCGCCCGAGCAGCCGGAATCGTTCGAGAAGACGTGCGTGAAGCGTTCGTCGGTCGCGCCTGCCCAAAGTGCGGTCTTACCGAGACGTGAATGTCCGACGACACCGACATGAGTCGGATCGACCGTATCGAGGGTCAGGAGGTAGTCAAGGACACGTGAGGCGGCAAACGCCCACATACCGATCATACCGAACGTATCGGGATCGCGCTGTCCGTCCTTGATATAGTGCGGGGCCATACCCTCCGCAAAGCCGTCGGCACGGTCGGGTACTATATCGTTCGTGACCAGCTCGGCGACGATCACGTCATTATCGATGATCTCCTCGATGGGATAATACTTCGAGAAGCCGAACGAGATGAACACGAACGCCGGAAGAGGTGTGTGTGCGGTCGCGCTCTTCGGGATAGTCAGTTCTATCGGGAAGCTGAAGCTCTCTCCGTCCGGAGTCGGGAACGTTATCGTGACACGCTGAGCCACTGCCTTTCCTGCCGCCACGTTGTCGCTCTTTTCGATCCTTGCGGTCGTTGTACCGTCGTACTCGGGCATACGTCCGTACTGATATTCCGAAAGGATATCGATAAGCTCCGCACGGCGTGCCTGCCAGCTCTCACGAGTGACCGCGCTGCCGTCCTTCATTTTGAGCAGCTCCGGAAGCTGTCTCTGTTTCAGTAATGCGTTTACCATGGTGTTCCTCCTTGTGATATATTTTTTTGATTTTTATCCTTCAAGCTTCATGTCGCCGAAGTGTATCCAGCCGAGGTGTCTCATAAGCTCGGAGCTTGCAAGAGAGATAACAGCCGGAAGCACGACACAAAGCAAGAGCATACCTATCCATGAGGTCGCGGACGAGCCGCTGTCGGTCATGATACCGATAGGTCCGACAAGACCGCACGTTCCCATGCCTGCCGAGATGCCGGAGCATTCGAGCTTGAAGACGAGCGTGGATATCGGTCCGCAGATCGCGGAGGCAAGTGTCGGCGGTATCCATATCTGCGGTGTACGACAGATATTGCCCATTTGCAGCATGGACGTACCAAGTCCCTGTGAGACGATGCCGCCCCACCTGTTTTCGCGGAAGCTGCACACGGCAAAGCCGACCATCTGACAGCAGCAGCCGACGGCGGCGGCACCTCCCGCGATGCCGGATATCGAGATCATGGCGCAGATCGCCGCGCTCGATATGGGCAGGGTCAGTATGATACCGACGACGACCGACACGATGACGCCCATGACGAACGGGTGGTACTCGGTCGCGGTATTGATGAACTGACCGAGATAATACATTATGTACGCGACAGCCGGACTTATGAGCTTTGCGGTAAGACAGCCTGCAAGTATAGTCACGGTCGGGGTGACGAGGATATCGACCTTCGTCTTCTTTGAGACGAGCATACCCAGCTCACAGGCAACGAGGACTGCGAAGAACGCACCGGCAGGTCCGGCGGTTATGGTCGCTTCACCGACAGTCGTCCCGAGCGAGTAGCCGGCATAGCCGACCGTGGCGCACGAAAATATGACGAGCGGATGTGCCTTTAACGTATACGCGACAGCTACGCCTATCGCCATACCGGACGAGGCGGACGCCATCTTGTTTATCTCCGTAAACAGCGTTATGCCTGTATATTTGCCGACGGTATTGAATATCGTACCTATCAGAAGTGATGCAAACAGACCGAGTGCCATAGCACCCATTGCATCAATAAAGTATTTTTTCAGATATTGCTTCAGCTTTTCCATGATGCTCTCTCCTTAGTTGATGTCGTTATGCTTTTGTCAGGTCGGCGAACGGTGCTTCGAGATATTCGGCGAGACGCTCCGGTGAGAGCTTCATCTGCAAGCCGCGCTGTCCCGCGCTCACGTATATCTCATCGAACACTATTGCCGTTTCGTGAATGAAGGTCGGGAACTTTTTCTTCATTCCGACCGGCGAACAGCCTCCGCGTATATAGCCCGTCAGCGGAAGAAGCTCCTTTACGTGAAGCAGCTCCACACGCTTGACCCCTGCCGCGACCGCACATTTCTTCAGGTCGAGCTCCTCCGCGACCGGTATGCAGAAGACGAAATGTCCTCCCCTATCGTCGCGGCAGACGATAGTCTTGAACATCGTGTCGGGATCTATGCCGAGAAGTCCGGCGGCGTGTACGCCAGACAGATCCTCCTCGTCAACCTCGTATGAGGTACACTCGAAGGGGATACCTGCGTTCTCGAGCATACGAAGTGCATTTGTTTTCGTCATATAAAAGATACCTTTCTTATCGTAACGCTCAGACGAGACGTTCGTATGCGATACGCGGCTCTCCTGTTTCGATATATGTCGTTCCGCAGGCACGGAAGCCGTGCTTCTCGAGCATCCTACGCATGACGCGGTTTCCCTCGTGGGTATCGATCCGCACGGAGCTTTTGCCGCTCATTCTCGTCATGTCGAAGACGAAGCGCATGAGCTCTGAGGATGCGCCGCTCCCACGTGCCGACACTGCTATCGCCACACGATGCACTGCGTTATAGCCCTCTCGTCTGTTGCCGGTCATCCAGCTGCCGTTCTCTATCCTGTCGTACAGCGGCTCACCGTCCTCGATGAGCGCAAACGTTCCGATCACTGCGCCGTCTCTGACGAGGACGTAGGAGCGAGACCTTGCTATGTCATCCTCTATGTCGATACGCTCCGGGTAGCCGTTCTGCCACTGGTCTATACCGAGTGCGGCTATGGTACGGCGTGCCTCCTCGAGTATCGGGACGATCTCATCAAGGTCGTGTAAGGTCGATCTTCGTATTATCATATTCGACTCCGTTCTGTTTTTTCTAATTTTATCACAAAGGACGACTGTCGTCAAGGAGATACGAGAGAGATCAGGTACGCAAAATCTTTTTTTGTACTTGAAATTCGTGCGGCATATCGGTATAATAAAGGCGAAACGATCATTTTTTCTTATGCGAGGTATTCCCCATGCTTAGCGGAAATGTTTTCAACATACAAAAGTTCTCCATTCACGACGGTCCCGGCATACGTACAACGGTATTTCTCAAGGGATGTCCGCTCCGCTGTCTGTGGTGTCACAACCCCGAGGGTCTCTCCCCGAAGACCGAGATAGAGTACGAGCCGTCAAAGTGCATCGGCTGTGGTATCTGTGCCGCACTGTGCAAAAACGGCTGTCACGCTCTGTCAGAGAACGGTCACGAGTATTCGCGCAACGACTGCACCCGCTGCGGCGAATGCGTAAAGGAATGTGTAGCCGGTTCACTGAAGCTCGTCGGAACTCCGCAGACGGTCGAGGAGGTCATAAAAAAGGTCATGGCTGACAAGATCTTCTACGACACGAGCGGCGGCGGAATGACGGTCTCGGGAGGTGAGCCGTTCTTTCAGCCGGAGTTCACCCTTGCACTTCTTCGAGCCGCAAAGGAGTCGGGTCTCCATACTGCGATCGAGACGAGCGGCTTTTGTCGTCTCGAGATATTACTTGAGGCTGTCACCTGCACCGACCTGTTCCTCTTTGACTACAAGGCTACAGGTGAGGAGCTTCACCGTGAGCTGACCGGAGTCTCACAGAAGCCGATACTCGAAAATCTGCGCTCGATCTCGGAGGCAGGAGCGAAAATGATACTTCGCTGTCCGATAGTTCCGGGTGCGAACGACACGGAGGAGCATTTTTCGGCTATCGCCGCACTTGCGGAGGAGACAGCCGGTATACAGCGTGTCGAGCTTGAGCCGTATCACGCGCTCGGCACGGGAAAAGCCCCGAAGATCGGAAAGACACAGTCCTTCGTGACCTCCGCGCCGTCAAAGGAACGGATGGAGGAGCTACGCTCGTTTATTGCGGAACGAACGTCAAAGCCGGTCGTGGTATCGTAATACATAAAAACGTTCGGTAGGACACAAATAATGTGTCCCCGAACGTTTTTCTATATCGTATTCATTTGCTCGACAAAGGAGGTCGGTTTTGCGGTCATCTCGACCCATGCAGGACGAAAGCCCGCTCCTATCGCGTTTCGCACAGAGCGTATATTCGACCATGCGGCGCAATAGAACGGTACTTTTCCGCGTTCAAGCACCTCGAGGGCAAGACGTGCGGTAAGGGTCGAGGCGATACCCTGCCTTCTGTATTCGGGCAGGACGTCGATGCCTATCTGCCACATGGTATCGCAGTCTGCGGAGCAGCCGGCAAGACCGACGAGCTGCCCGTTGCGGTACGCACCTACGCCGAGTACGTCAAGGTGTCGTCTGTCGGCGCAAAGTGCGTTGCTCCACTCGGGAGTATAAAGCTCCTCAAAGTCGTCATGGTGCAGTATGCGAAGCTCATACCGACAGGGTCTCGGCTCTATGACGGTGGGGTCCGGAAGAAAATACTCAGCCATAAAGCATATCCGCTGTCCGACAGCTGTCAGAGCATCGTCCAAGACGTGGAGGTTCGGCGTTTCGAAGATATGCTCTGTTCTGTAGCCTCCTATATAGTCATCGACCGTCTGCCGCAGCTCCTCACTTACGGAGGCGACTACGTTATTTCCGTAGGAGACGAGCTGGCACGAGAACGGGAGGGTCAGATAACGCCTTGCGTTTTCGTTCGGGCGTGATATCACAATAACGTTTTCCGTTTTTGTAAAGTCGGTCGCCTCACAGCAGAGATCCTCCGCAGACTGCCGCATAGCGACTGCAAGACATTCGTTGTAGGTGGTGTATCTCATTTCTTACATTCTCCCCGAGGCGTACCTTGCAAGCTCGACTATTCGCTTTGCGGAATGCTCGAAGAAGTCCGTATAGCTCTCGCAATACGAGAACCGACCAAGTCCGTCGGCGGTACACGGCTCACGGTATCGCGCACAGCCTCCTCTGCACAGTCGGAGGTACGGACACGTGCGGCATTTTGCGTCAAGTGTACGTGAGCGTTCGAGGAACGCACGTGCGGTATCGGTGGCGTAGAGCTTCGCTATGGGGCTGTCGAGTATGCTTCCGAGTCGCCATTCGTCGAGGACGTAGAAGTCGCACGGATACGCTCCGCCGTCCGCTTCGACGACGAGGTTCTGCGAACACATACCGTTCATTCCGCAGCATTCGGCAGGTCGTCCGGCGGCAAGCATGACAAAATTATCGAACTCGCGAACGCTTATGTATTTTCCCGACACAAAGTCCTCGTAATAGTAGCCGAACGAGGTCTTAAGGAAGTTTGCGTACCTTTTCTGTGAGGGTGCGAACGACTCTCCGTCACAGTCGAGACCGTTTATATATTTGATGAATTGCAGGTACTTATAATTACGGCTTCTGAAATAGTTA
>CAYSKU010000144.1:6335-6637 GCA_964431775.1 uncultured Ruminococcus sp.
GCATCTGTGACGACCGTCAATATATTATAGTCTATGCCGTACTGTCGGAGCTTCTTCACGGACTCGTTCACCCTTTTGAACGTTCCCTCACCTGCGGCATCGACACGTGAGCTGTCATGCACCGCGCCGTTTCCGTCAAGTGAGACTCCGACAAGGAAGTCGTACTCGCGAAGGAGCGCGCACAGCTCGTCCGACAGGCTGTAGCCGTTGGTCTGCATCGCATACGCCACACGGACTCCCTTAGTATTGTATTTTTTTACGTATGACGTAAAGGAACGGTAGTAGTCAAGTCCGGCAAGGGT
>CAYSKU010000145.1:0-975 GCA_964431775.1 uncultured Ruminococcus sp.
GAGATACTCGAGCTTGTCGGACTTGTCCGTGAACACGCCGGACGGTATCCGCATGAATTCTCGGGCGGTCAGAGACAGCGTATCGGTATAGCACGCTCCGTCATAATGCGCCCCGACCTGCTGATAGCGGACGAGCCTATCTCCGCGCTGGACGTATCGATACAGGCACAGGTCATAAACCTCTTGAACGATCTGCGCGAACGTCTCGGATTGACTATCCTCTTTATAGCACATGACCTTTCGGTCGTTAAGTATTTCTCGGATCGTATCGGAGTCATGTATTTCGGAAAGCTGGTCGAGCTTGCTTCATCCGATGAGCTGTTCGTACATCCGCTTCACCCATACACACGTTCACTTCTCTCGGCAATACCGCTCCCCGACCCACACGCGGAAAAAAAGCGTACACGTATACTCTATAACGCATTGTCCGCGCATGACTACAGTGTTGACAAGCCGTCTCTGCGCGAGATCACCCCCGGACATTTCGTGCATTGCAACGATGTCGAGGAAGCACAATACAAAAAGGAACTCGGCTTATGAAAAAAAGCCCATTCACATGGCTTTTGAAGTACGGTATAACCTCCGCAGTCGGTATCCTGATGGTCATGGCTACACTTGACCTTCACGGATACGCGGAAGCCTCGTCCGCACTTGAACGGTATCGTATCCTTGCAGATGCATTCACGATACCCGGTATAGTCCTCATGCTGTGCGCGGTACTTGTTGCCGTAGCGAACGAGGGAGCATTTGAAGGGATATCCTACGCACTGTCGTATGCGGTGTCAATGCTGATACCGGGTATCCATAGGGAACGTGAACGCTTTGGAGACTACATTGAACGAAGACGCGAAAAGGGAAGAACACGCGGCTTTGGCTTTCTGTTTTTTGTCGGTGCGGTGTTTTTCGCGATCGCAGTCATCTTTATCGCGCTGTTCTACGCAGAGCTTGGCGGCTGAGTGCTTTTTGAAAAACAGT
>CAYSKU010000145.1:985-6626 GCA_964431775.1 uncultured Ruminococcus sp.
GGCGACATTCAACTTTGGTTGGGTGTCGCCTGTTTTTGGTGCGTTTAAAGGGCGAAAAATGCTTGTTGTTTGCTTTGTAAAGTGAGTGATCAGGTATTACGATGTGGGATTCGTTGCAATAAAAACGGTCAAATGGCGTGCATCCATAGGAAAGCCTCACTACTTTACAGCAAACTTTGCCAGACCTATTGAAAAGCATATCAAAGCTATGCTATAATGTGTATACGCACTGACATGGGGAATCGTTGGAGCGATCATAAAGAATGGAGGCGAAGTGCCATGCAGCTCTTTTATGGAGTACCCAAAGATATTGAAAAGTGGATGAGCCTTGTAACGCAGGTTCGGCGGAACTTTCCCGGTTTGGAAACGCAAGAGGAGCTGAACGAGCATCGTGCCACTGTTCTCAAATTCATGGGTAAGAGACAGGCTATCTGCGTAAAGGAAGCCAATGAGATCGCCGGTGTTATGCTGTTCTCACGAGGACACAACATGATCTGCTGTCTCGCTGTTGCTCCCGAATACCGTCGCCGTGGTGTTGCTTCCATGCTTATGGATGAAGCTCTTGCCAACTTAGACAAGGCAAAAGAGATCTCTGTCTCCACTTTCAGGGCTGATGATGAAAATGGCATGGCACCGAGAGCACTTTACGAGAAATATGGTTTTGTCGCTGATGCGCTTATCGAGAAATTTGATCACCCGAATCAGAAGTATGTTCTCCATCCTGTGGGATCGGAGCGAAAGGATAGGCAGCTTGCTATCAATACGATGGTTCGTGAGATCAGCCGTGTTCTTTCAGATCGCGCACCGTCCATTTATTTGTACGGCTCGTCTGTTCTGAACGATTTCAGCTCGGGATGGAGCGACATTGATATTCTTGTTTTGACGGACAAGCAGATCACAGAGAAACAGGCAAAGTCCCTCGTTGGACTTCGTGAGGCTATGCTTGCAGATGAGCCTGATGATCCCTATTACCGCAGCTTTGAGGGCGGGATGCTCACCTTGGATGCGTTCCTCTCAAAGAAAACTGACCGGGTGGTCTACTGGGGTACGAGCGGAGAACGCATTACCGACCGTTATGTGTTTGACAGTTTTGGTATGGCAGAGCTGGTCGAAAGCAGTGTTCTTTTGCACGGAAAGGATATCCGAAACAAGCTGAGCTATCCTGCTTTTCAAGAACTGTATGCCGATGTGAAACGCCACTATGAAACGATCAGACAATATGCACATACCACCGGACGCAGCTTCTACACATTCGGCTGGATGCTGGATATCGCACGGTGTATTTATACACTCCGTACCGGCAAGATCATTGCTAAGACTTCCGCCGCAGAATGGGCATTGGAAAATGGTCTTTGCCCCGATCCGGCTGCACTTCGATATGCGCTCAAGGTTCGCAGAGAACCCATAAAATATAAGGGCGACAAGGCGACCTTTGATCACGCAGAAACGCTTACAGAGCCGATACAACGTTTTGCGGATGTGCTGGAGTCTGAGTTGACGCAAGCAAAGGAGACAACACAGTTTTTAAGCATCAGTGACAATTATTTCTGTTAATTATAACGCCGAGTATAGACCTACAAGTGTCTTTCCTCGGCGTTCCCTTTTCCTGTGGTGATACTTAAAATGTAAATTTTCTCTCCTGTACGTTGACATGGCAAGCAAAATGAGTATAATTAAATCGTTATACAAAAAGCAGATAAAGCTCGAAACATATACTGTAGCATACCGAGGTGATCTATTTGACTATACAGGAATTTTTTGAGCGATACCCACGTGTGGCAGTCGCCGTTTCGGGAGGCGTTGACTCGTCATACCTCTTGTACGCCGCAAAGAAATACGCAGAGCAGGTCAAGGGCTATTACGTCCGCTCCGAATTTCAGCCGCAGTTCGAATGGGAGGATGCAATGCGCCTTGCAAAGGAGCTTGATGCAGAGGTCGAGACTGTTTCTCTAAACGTCCTCTCGATACCTGATGTTCGGCAAAATCCCACGGACAGGTGCTACTATTGCAAACGAGCAATATTTACGGAAATAGCACAAAGAGCGGCAGAGGACGGCTATGCCGTCCTGCTTGACGGAACGAACGCCTCGGATGATGCCGGAGACCGTCCGGGTATGCGAGCATTGGCAGAGCTTTCCGTGCTGTCACCTCTTCGCGAATGCGGACTTACCAAGCGTAGGATACGAGAGCTGTCACGTGAGGCAGGACTTTTTACATGGGATAAGCCGGCGTATGCCTGTCTTGCAACACGGATAGAGACAGGGGAGGAGATAACTCCCGAAAAGCTTACCGCGACCGAGATGGCAGAGAGCTTTTTGTTCTCAATCGGCTTTTCCGACCTTCGTGTACGTGCTTCAAACGGTAACGCTCGTATTCAAGTACCGTCAGATCAGATAGAACGTCTTATCGCGTATCGCGAAAGGATACTTGCGGAGCTTTTGAAATACTATAGGACCGTGTCACTTGATCTGGAGGTACGAAAATGAGTACAGACATACGCACATTGCTCGAAAACGTTCGTGACGGAAGCATCTCTATAGACGATGCTGTTTTGGAGCTAAAGGTAAAGCCGTTCGAGGATATCGGCTACGCTAAGGTCGATATGCATCGCAAGCTGCGCCAGGGAACGGCAGAGGTGATATACGGTGCGGGGAAGACTCCGGAGCAGATGATCGGTATCATCGAGACCATGAAGAAAAACGGTCAGGAAACAGTCCTAATTACACGTCTGTCAGAGGAAGCCGCCGATATCATCGGACGTGTACATCCGCTCGATTACAGTAAGGAAGCACGCTGCGGCATCATCGGACAGCCTCCCACACCTGACGGTATGGGAAATATCATCGTTGCCACAGGCGGTACGAGCGATATTCCCGTTGCCGAGGAGGCAGCTCTGACTGCTACGGTACTCGGAAATAACGTTGTGCGCCTATATGACGTCGGCGTAGCCGGACTGCACCGTCTGCTATCACACCTGGACGAGATAATGAGCGCGAGCGTTATAATTGCAATAGCCGGTATGGAGGGCGCACTTGCAAGTGTCATCGGAGGACTTGCCGATTGTCCGGTGATCGCAGTCCCGACGAGCGTAGGCTACGGAGCCTCCTTTGGTGGACTGTCCGCGCTTCTGTCGATGCTGAATTCCTGTGCAAGCGGCGTGTCGGTCATGAATATCGATAACGGCTTCGGCGCGGGCTTTCTTGCCGACAGAATAAATCACCTACAGTCACGTAAATAACGATAAAGATAGCTCGAAAGGAGAGAGAACATATGAAGATACTGTATTTTGATTGTCAGATGGGTGCGGCAGGTGATATGCTGACCGCCGCACTTTTGGAGCTGCTGCCCGATCCCGACGGCTTCATTGACGAGCTGAACGCACTCGGCATCCCGGGTGTACGTTTTACTCGGGAGAGGTCGGTGAAATGCGGCATAACGGGAACTCATCTCTCGGTAACGGTCAACGGCGAGGAGGAGCATTCCCATGACCACGATCACGCACATGAGCATATTCATTCCCACGAGCACGAGCATATTCACGAGCATGAACACCACGATGACCACGAGCATCACGACCACGAGCATTCGCATACTCATGAGCATGAGCATACCCACTCTCACAGCAGTCTGCATGATATAGAGCATATCGTGAGAGGACATCTCTCTCTGCCGGAGCGTGTCGCTGATAACGTCATGGCAGTATACGAGCGCATAGCGGAGGCTGAGAGCCATGCTCACGGCGTTCCTGTGACGGAGATACATTTTCACGAGGTCGGAACGATGGATGCGGTAGCGGACATAACGGCGTTCTGTCTGCTCATCGACAGACTTTCTCCCGACAAGATCGTTTCCTCACCGATATGTGTCGGAAGCGGTCAGGTGCATTGCGCCCACGGTATCCTGCCTGTACCGGCTCCTGCGACTGCGTATATACTTCGTGACGTGCCGAGCTACGGCAGTACGATCAGAGGAGAGCTTTGTACTCCCACGGGAGCGGCACTTCTCAGACAGTTTGCGGACGAATTCGGCAGTATGCCGCTCATGAAGGTCGAACAGCTCGGCTACGGTATGGGTAAGAAGGACTTCGAGGCGGCAAACTGTGTCCGCGCCATGCTCGGCTGGATCGACACCGCCTCGGACGAGGTCTGCGAATTGAGCTGTAATCTTGACGACATGACAGGGGAGGAGATCGGCTCTGCGACGGAACGACTTTTCTCTGTCGGCGCACTTGACGTATATACTATCCCGATAGGCATGAAAAAGAACCGCCCCGGCGTACTTCTCCGTGTGCTGTGCCGTGAGAACGACCGTGAAGCTGTAGTCAGAGCGATATTCAAATATACAACGACTCTCGGAATTCGAGAAAATAAGCTTCGCCGTTATGTTCTCGACCGTCATGTTGAGGAGGTCGATACACAGTACGGTAGGGTGCGCTGTAAGGTCTCCTCCGGCTACGGTGTTGAAAGGCGAAAGCTCGAATATGACGATATCGCACGTATAGCGGATGAGAACGGTATGTCGCTCCGAGACCTCTCGTCACTCATCGAACGTTGACGAAGATGCAATAAAAAAAGATAGTCTGTTTGGGACGATCGCCCCAACAGACTATCTTTTCGTTTATATCAATGCGACCTCGTGACCGGTCTTTGCGGACTCGTAGATAGCATCGAGTATCTTTATCATGTTCAAGCCCTGCTCGGGAACGTAGTCCTTTGCATCGCCGTCGAGAACGATACGGCAGAAATGCTCGAGCGCACGTGCGTGACCGTTGCCCATCTCACCGCAGTCCGGCTTAAGATCGACGAGATGACCCTCCTCGTCCTCTGTCCAGATACCGCACGTTCCGTCATCGTTCCATGTGAAGCCCGCCTTTGTGCCGCGAAGCTCGACGAAACGCTTTTCCTTTTCGATATTGGAAGCCCAGCTGAACTCGATCTGTAGGCACGCACCGTTGTCGAAGCGGATGAAGCCCATAGCAAGATCCTCTACGTCGAACGTACCGTCAGCCTTCTTTTCACCGAATGCGGAATGCTCGGAATCGGACTCGGCATCGTTGTCGGAGAACTTCGAGAACGTACAGCCGGAGACCGCAACAGGCTTCGGATTTCCCATGAGCCAGATAGAGAGGTCGATCATGTGAACGCCGAGGTCGATAAGCGGACCGCCGCCCGACTTTGCCTTGGTCGTGAACCAACCACCCTTACCGGGGATACCGCGTCTGCGTATCCAACCACAGCGTCCGCAGTATATATCACCTGCGCCGCCATCCTCGATGTACTTTTTGAGGTACTGCGAATTACTGTAATAACGGTTGTTTCTCATGACCATCAGTACCTTGCCGGCTTTTTCGGAGGCTTCCTTCATACGGAGAGCCTCGGATGCATTGATAGCATCGGGCTTTTCGCAGAATACGTGAAGACCATGCTCCAATGCGTAGACTGCAATGATGGAGTGAAAATCGTTCGGTGTGGCGATATCGACCGCATCAAGCTGTTCCTTTTCGATCATTTCGCGGAAATCGGTGTAGATCGGTGTCTTCGGGTCGAGACCGTGACGTTCTATCGCCTTTTCGCATTTTTCGGGGATGAGGTCACACAGAGCAACGATCTCCACGCGCTTGTTGGTAACGTGTGCGCCGAGA
>CAYSKU010000146.1:0-6593 GCA_964431775.1 uncultured Ruminococcus sp.
ATCTTCGCCGACGGGTCTTCGAGAAATGAAGGATCGTTTTCCAACAATGCCCGACATTTTTTGCAGAGGACACGTCCGTTCATAACGTCAAGGCTGTATTCGGGTTCGTCATCAGAGCCGCAGATCCCACAGCCTTCAAGATCCGGCATAAAGCCTCCCTGCACCGCCGCACGAAATTCAAACGCACCGCGTATCTGCTCGAGCGGTATACGGTCGAGGTTCGATATCGCATACAGGGTATTGAGCGTCAGAGACAAGAGCTCCGGATCCTCGACGTTCTCAAGTGCAAAATCACTTGCAACGTCACAGACATAGCCGGCAAGAGCGAGCTTTTCAACGTCATACCGAATATTCATGAAGCATTCGATAAAAAACGTATCCCGGATATACCAGAATGTACCTCTCCTGTGGAGCTGGAAGGTACTGTAGGAAAACAGCTGCGCCGAGGCGGCATGACGATTCCGCATACTTACGATACCCTTTCCGGTTATCGTTATACGTCCGTACTCTGCCGTGAGCAGGGTTATCACCTTATCGGATTCACCTGTCAGCACAGATCGAATGACCAGACCATCAACCTCGATATCTTCGGTTTCTGCCATGTTGCCCACTCCGTTACGTAAGGTCTTCGGGCTTGAATCCGAAGTTATTAAGGCTCAGTGCGTCGTCACGCCACTTTTCCTTGACCTTGACCCACAGATTCAGATAGACCTTCGTGCCGAAAAAGGCTTCCATATCCTCTCGCGCATATGAGCCTATCCTCTTTAACGTTTCGCCGTTCTTTCCGACGATTATTCCCTTATGCGACTGCTTTTCACAGAATATCTCCGCACGGATACGAAGCATACGCTCGTCCTCCGCAAAGTCCTCGATCACGACAGCTGTACCGTGCGGTATCTCGTCGGACAACGTGCGAAGAAGCTTTTCGCGTATCATCTCCGCAGCTATCTGACGTTCCGGCTGGTCGGTAAGGCTATCCTCCTCAAACATCCAGTCGCTCTCGTAAAGGAACCGTGACGCCTCATCGAGAACGTCCTCCACGTTCTTGCCGGTCTCTGCACAGGTAGGCACGACAGCATCAAAGGAATGAAGTGCCGCATAATCGGCGATGGTCTCCGCGAGCTTTTCACGATTCACAAGGTCGATCTTATTGAGAACAAGGATAGACGGAAGCTCGGACTTTTTTATCTGCCCTATGAGGTTCTTTTCTATCTCTCCGGCAGGATGTCCTGCCTCCGCGATCAGGATGACCGCATCTGCCGAGCCGACCGTTGAACGGACGGACTTCATCATGTATTCTCCGAGCTTATTCTTTGCTTTATGGACACCGGGGGTATCTATAAAAACGAACTGATCCTCGTCTCTTGTAAGGATACCGGCGATACGGTTGCGTGTTGTCTGCGGCTTTGAGGACACGATGGCGACCTTTTCGCCGAGAAGATGGTTCATAAGTGTGCTTTTGCCGACGTTCGGTCTTCCGACGATGGCTATAAAAGCGGTTCTTGTCATAGCTTTATACTCCGTTTCCGCACTTCTTTTGTTGTTAGAATTATCTTTTGTTTTTTATCTTTCGATCCCGATATGACTCATTATGACACGCTGATGTGAGCGCATCTCCTCATCGTCTGCTTCGGAATCAACGTGGTCATAGCCGAGCAGGTGCAGCACGGAATGTACCGTCAGAAAGGCACATTCGCGCTCGTAGCTGTGTCCAAACTCCTTTGATTGCTCCAATGCCCTCTCGAGCGACAGCACTATGTCACCAAGCTCACAGACCATACCGACCTCCGGCAGATCTCCGTTTCGCATATCGTACATCGGAAACGACAGCACATCCGTTGCACTGTCTATGTCGCGAAACCTACGGTTCTTTTCACGTATCCCCTCGTTATCCGTGAAGGTGACGGAGACTGCCGTGTCATGCTTGAAGCTCTCACATTCGAGAGTGCCGCGTATGGCGCGCAATATCAGACTGCGGAGCTTTCTGTTGACCGGACAGATATTCTGCTCGTTCGCCCAATACACCTTTATACGCGGTCTGCGTTCAATTTTTATCCTGATCCTTTTCATATCTTCTCTCCGCAGGACGATAACGCTCCTTTTCACGGCGTTGCGCCTCACGTCCCTTTCTTTCTCTGTCGTATTTCTCGTATGCGATGATCTTCTGCACAAGTCTGTGACGGACGACATCACGCTCGGTAAACTCGTGTACCGCTATGGAGTCGATACCGCGAAGTATCTGCATGGCGACCGCAAGTCCGCTCTTTTTTCCGAACGGCAGGTCCGTCTGAGTCGGGTCTCCCGTGACCACTGCCTTTGAACCGTTTCCGAGACGTGTCAGAAACATCTTCATCTGCTCCGGTGTCGTGTTCTGTGCTTCATCAAGTATAATGAACGAGTCATCGAGTGTACGTCCGCGCATATACGCAAGAGGTGCTATCTCGATAGTCATCTTCTCGATCATTCGCGCACACGATTCCGCGCCGAGCATCTCGTAGAGTGCATCGTACAGTGGACGCAGATAGGGGTCGATCTTACTTTGCAGGTCTCCCGGGAGGAAGCCGAGACGTTCTCCTGCCTCGACTGCCGGTCGTGTCAGGATTATTCGACTGACCTCATGCGCTCGAAGTGACTTTACAGCCGCTGCGACTGCAAGATAGGTCTTGCCAGTTCCGGCAGGTCCGACTCCGAGTATCACCGTATTCCGACTTATGGCTTCGATATATTTCTTCTGTCCGACGGTCTTTGCCTTGATCGGCTTTCCCTTTGCCGTAACGAAAAAGCTGTTATCGTCGAATTCCGCAAGCTCGGAGAGTCGCCCCTCCTTTACCATACCGATGACGTAGTCTATGCTCTGATCTGTCGGTTCTTCGCCGAAGGATACTATGCGCTTCAGGTAGGACAGCACGTCTGCCGTCATTGAGACGTTCTCCTCGTTCTCTCCCTCGACTACTATCGTATCCCCGAGATCTGCTTCGTTTTGAATGTTATAGATGCGGACCGTAAATTCACTCTCAAGTCGTGAGATGTTTTTATCGTAGCTTCCGAATATCCGCAGGGTCACGTCGGATGAGGAGGTCGTTATCTTCTTTTGAAACATAAATTACAATACTCCGTTATGATCGTCACGATCTTCTGTTATTTTTATTTTGGAACATCTGCCCCCGCGTTCTCCTCGGAGACCGAAAAGCTCTCTTTCCGTCCGATATCGCGGCGCAGATACAGGAGGCAGTCTATGCGGTAGCCCTCCTCAGAAAGGCTCGTTTCCACAAAACGTGACAGAAGCTCCGCATCAAGCGTTGCCTCCCTCAGCCGCTCCGTAAGCTCGGTCATCGCCCTCTCCGCCGCGACCTCTGCCGGGATACGCTCGGACACCGTTTCGTATTCACGGTACTCTGTAACCTCATACCATACCGGAAGCTCACACAGTCCGAGTGGGCATAGCTGCTCTATGGTATCTATTTTATCATAATTCGAGTACAAAGTTCCACCTTTTATGAAAAGATTTATCGATTTTTTGAAAAATTTTATTCTTTTTTTCGTCGTTGTACGTCCCGTATAGACTTTTTTGTCGCAAAGTGTCCGTATATTCACGCATATCGGCTCCGCTGTACGACAAATGACCTCACCCGAAGCATCCTCGTAGCGCACACTTCCGTCCTTATGCTCGATGACACCGGAGATCAGAAGCTGTCCTCGTCTGACGAGGTCTCCTGTCTTTACGCACGGCTGTCCCTCGAACACACGTACCTCCTCAACGATACCGTCTGTCTCCGCAACGACATTTGCATACACGTTCTTCTCATGCTTAACTCTGTCATCGCTCCAAAGCTCTCTGACCTGCACCTCGGCAACTGTTCCGTTCATGTACACCGACAGCCACGCGATATCGCTCTGGGCGGCGGCATAGCGCGCATGGAGCTTATTAAAGTCCACCGACGGATAGTATGTCCCGATACCGAAGCCGAGCTCATCGAGAAGTGCCGTGATCTCGGACGGCTCTGTCTTCTCGATACCGTCTATACGTATATCCCACACTATCCGTGTAGAATAGAGTATCCACGCCGCGAACAGCAAAGCACCGAAGAGCAGTGCCGGACGTTGGCGCAAAAACGCACGTACCATCGGCAAACCGTGCGCTTCACCCATAGTAAACGATATACCGGCGTGCTCTGCCAAGTAGCTGAAGCGTATGCTGTTTCGTTCACTGAGGTATACTGTAAGCGTACCGTCGGGCGATCTGCGTTCGTTCGAGAAGCGTATGCAGTTTTGATACATAAGGTCGAAGGCACGTTCACGCTCTTCGGGTGGTACAGTCAGCGTTCTTCTGCCGCCGAGGAGATACTCAAATATCCTTATCATCGCTGACCTCCCGAGATGCTCCGAACGTGACCGAGGTGATATCGCCCCGAACGAACAGGCAATTATCACGAAAATCGGAGAGAAGCAGTGCGTCACCGCAGATGCAACAGCTCTCCTTACCGTTATGCACAGACAAAACGATACGTCTGCTGTCGTAAATCAGTATACCGTTACAGCCCGATATCTCTATCTCATGCGTTCCGCGAATGACGAACACCGGTATATTCGAAACAACGTCCTGCGGTACCTCGCAAAATGCCGCAAATCTTTCGTAAAGCCTTTTCGAACGCTCATATCTTTTTGGCAAGACCTCGACCTCCGATGCATAGAAATAAATATCGATGTGTTCGCGCTCTTCGATCGAGCGACTGCTTTACCCTCTCGAACACGTCCGATACGATTCTATGCCGCAGGACTCTGCGGAATACGTATGGGAGAACCTGTATGATCCGAAAAAAGCTCGCGTTTGCCACAGCCTCATTAACGGTCGCTCTGTTTTCAGTCCTGCTCCTCGTATACGAGCGTGAGGTCGGCGAAACGATACACGATACGCTCTCGATATTCGTTTGTCACGTTCTGCCGTCATTGTTCCCTTTCATGGTGCTTTCACGGCTGACGGTATCCATCGGTCTCCTTGACCCACTCAGCCGCGTTCTTCGTCTGCACAGACCGTTTCGTTTGCCGAACGCAGCTTCGTCCGTTATTCTGACAGGTCTTCTGTGCGGCTTTCCGATAGGTGCGCTCGGTGTCTGTACGCTATACGAGAACGGTGAGCTTGACGATGACGAAGCCGGACGTCTTGCGGCGTTAGCCTCGAACACGGGTCCCGCGTTCCTGCTCGGTACGGTCTCCTCTCTATGGGCTTCGAAGACCTACGGCGTATTTCTGTACGTACTACAGCTCCTCTCCGCGCTGCTCATCGCCTATGCCACGGCACGTATCACCTCGGGGCGGATACGTAAGGCTCGTCACTCAACAGCTCTGCCGAGTGAGCGCGGCAGGCGGATACGAGCGGGCGACAGCTCGTTCTCGACGGAATTATGCTCGGCGATATCGGAGAGTGCATCAGCCTGTCTTGCGGTATGTGCGTACATCGTCTTCTTTCGAACAGTCGCCGTGCTGCTCGGGCATATATTCACGAAAGCTTCGTTTCTGTCCGTACTGCTCGAGCTGTCCTCCGGCTGTCTTGAGGGAGCAAGGGTAGGCGGCTCGGTCGGTTGCTTTATGACAGGCTTTTCGGTCGGTGCTGCAGGACTTTCCGTAATGCTTCAAAATTACAGCTTTCTCGGTCGCTATGAGCTTCCGATGAAGTATCTGCTCGTCACAAAGATCATACAGGGACTGTTCTGCGGAGGAGCGTCCGTGCTGTTCTGTCGTATATTTCCGCAGCTGTTGAACGGCGGCGGTGCAAAGGACGTATTCGGTGAGGTCACGTCAGGCACGTTTGCTCCGCTGTCTGTGCTTATCGCTCTGCTCCTTTTGTCGCGACTTGTCGGTAAACAGCAATGTCGATGAAGCTTTTTCGTATCAAAACGTAAAGATCTTCTGTCAGCTTACGATCCACCCCTAATTTTTATTTAGATACATCTTGATTTTTTGGGGAATATTTTATATAATAATATTCGAATAGGTATGCCTGTCGATCGATGCGGCGAAACGGAGACTTGATGATGAGAAAAAAGGCTTCAACGGAAGAGAGCTTCTGCAAATACTGTGAACGTGCGAAAACGCTGTCAGACCCCGATGTTATGCTGTGCGGTCGGCACGGAGTCGTGTCTGCCGATCACTGCTGTCGGCGTTTCCGCTACGATCCGTTGAAAAGAACGCCGGGTCGTGCGGTTCGGGACGTGAAGCTCGAATATGTCGAGATATGACAGTCCCGACCGTCATAAACGTGAGACAGGATAAGACTGAATAAATATCATGGAGGACATATAACTTGATACTCGCACTCGAAGAAGCAAAATACAGACTGGAGAATTTCAGAGCAAACGTTACAGAGCTCGGAAGCGCGTTACGTATAGAGGAGCTTTGCTCCAAGGTAGCCGCTCTCGAGGAGACCACGACTGCCGAAAACTTCTGGAACGATCAGGAGAATTCGAGCAAGGTACTTCGTCAGATAAAGCAGATGAAGGACAAGATATCGGAATACCACGCACTTGAGGGAAAGCTTGAGGATACTATAGCACTCGCGGAGCTTGCCATCGAAGCAAACGACGAGACGATGGTCG
>CAYSKU010000147.1:0-6499 GCA_964431775.1 uncultured Ruminococcus sp.
AAAATCACATGGAGTCCTAAAAACATATTAGGTCTCGAACTGATTTTCCTGTACACCGTAGTAACGGCGAGCAGTCTGCTTCTCTCTGAGCTGCATACCGTATTCCTTAACGGTCTTACGTCCTGCACCATGCTGACCCGGAACAGTTGCGCGACGTGCGAGCGCACACTTGTCTGTAAGGCAGCGATCGCCCTTCAGAAACAGCTTCTTGCCTTCTCTGCGGCAGAGCTTGCAGGAAGGACCTGTATATCTTGCCATAATTTCTTTCCTCCTAAATAGTTATACTCTTCTGCGCTTCGGCGGACGGCATCCGTTGTGAGGAATCGGAGTTACGTCTTTGATGAGTGTGATGTTGAGACCGGACGTTGCGAGAGCACGGATAGCCGCTTCACGACCATTGCCGGGACCCTTGACGTATACTTCAACAGTCTTCATGCCATGATCGATCGCGCCCTTTGCCGCTGCTTCAGCTGCGGTCTGTGCTGCGTAGGGAGTGTTCTTACGGGAACCCTTGAAGCCCTGTCCGCCGGAAGAGGACCAAGCGATGGTGTTACCCTGAACGTCGGTGATCGTAACGATCGTGTTATTGAAGGTCGAGCGGATGTGGGCGTGACCGGCTTCGACATTCTTGCGGTCGCGACGCTTCTTGATGACCTTCTTTGCTGCTTTAGCCATTTTATCCTCTCACTCCTTTGATTACTTCTTCTTGTTTGCGATAGTCTTTGCGGGACCTTTTCTAGTCCTTGCGTTGGTCTTAGTTCTCTGACCACGGACAGGAAGACCCTTTCTGTGTCTGATGCCACGGTAGCAGTTGATCTCGACAAGTCTCTTGATGTTGAGAGCTACTTCACGACGAAGCTCACCTTCGACGGTGTAGTGATTTTCGATCTCATCACGGAGCTTTGCGATATCGTCTTCCGTCAGATCCTTCGCTCTCTTGTCAGGGTCGATCCCTGTCTTTGCGAGAATGTCGCTTGCGCTCTTGGGGCCGATACCGTAGATATAGGTAAGAGCTACCTCTACACGCTTAGCATTCGGAATGTCAACACCGGAAATACGTGCCATTTGCTTTTCACCTTTCTGTTAAATTTAACCCTGTCTCTGCTTGTGCTTGGGATTCTCACAGATAACCATTACGTTACCGTGACGCTTAATGATCTTGCACTTTTCGCAGATCTTCTTTACGGAAGGCTTTACTTTCACAGTATTTTACCACCTTTCTTCTTTTTGCTGAGTTCTGCGTGACCGCTCGACTGTTACGGGAGAGAGCGGGGTCGGCATCCAAAGCTCAGCTCTTTGTACGCCACGTGATCCTACCTTTAGACGGGTCGTAGATCGAGACCTCGACCGTGACCTTGTCACCGGGCAATATCCTGATATAGTTCATCCTGAGCTTGCCGGAAATATGCGCGGTAACGATCATATCATTCGGCAGCTTTACCTTAAAGGTAGCGTTTGGAAGTGCTTCTACGACGACACCTTCAAATTCTATTACATCATCCTTCGGCAAATTTGTTCCTCCCCGATCGTTTTTATGTTTCTTCCGGTGGAAAACGCACCGTCTTAGTATTATAGTGCATATATGCCCTTTTTGTCAAGTAGGTTACGAATTTTTTTCGAATAAATCGTATTTTTTACAAATCGTTAATATTTTATCGTCATTCGGTGCTTCAAGAAACGTCTCTACCTCCTCCTCGGTCGCCTGTGCAACGAAGCGAAGGTGCGCCGGATTCTTGTGCTTTGCGGACGCTAAGCGTCTCAGCGAGCCGTCAGCCACCACTATCGGGCAGACCTCACGCTCGTTGTCGATCGCGACTACGAGGAATACCCTGTATCTGTCACGTCCGCACACCGACTGTACGACAGTTCCTATCGGAAAGTCCTTCGTCATGTCAATCGACCTTTGTCAGAAGCTCCGGACCGTTCTCCGTGATCGCCACCGTATGCTCGTAATGAGCGGAGAGTGAACCGTCCTTCGTAACGACCGTCCAATGGTCGGGACGCTCGAGTACCTCGGGACGACCTAAGTTCACCATAGGCTCTATCGCGATAACCATGCCTCGGCAGATGCGCGCACCGCGCCCGGGAGTTCCGAAGTTCGGAACGTTCGGATCCTCGTGAAGCTCCGCACCGACACCGTGACCGACGTACTTTTTGACGGTCGAGCAGCCGTTCTTCACGACATAGCCGTCTATCGCCGCTCCGACGTCACCGAGACGGACGTTCTGTGTGGTGCGTATCGCCTCGACACCGCACTCGAAGCTCTTTTTCGTTACCTCGATGAGACGTGCCGCCTCCTCGGATACCTGTCCGACGGGGAACGTGTTCGCACTGTCACCGTGGAAGCCGTGGATGAACGCGCCGACATCGATCTTAACGATGTCGCCCTCCTCAAGTACCCTGTCGTAGGAGGGTATGCCGTGGATGACCTCGTTGTTCACGGATATGCACGCGGAAGCCGGAAATCCGCCGTAGCCGAGGAAGGAGGGCTTCGCACCGCACTTTTCGATGTGATGACGTATCTTTTCGTCGATCTGCTTGGTCGAGATACCGGGTCTGACCATCTCCCCACCGAGGAGGAGGGCTTCACCGGTGATACGTCCGGCAAGTCGCATCAGCTTGATCTGGTCGTTTGTCTTTATGATGATCATTTTTCTTCAATTAATATATATACTGATGATTCGGATCACTGTATCTTGTTTCGTTCGGTCTGCACCAAAGCTTTGTTAGGCGTTGTTTGAAAAAGCTTTGAAAGGGGTACGGGGAGAGTCTTTATGGAAAGGTCTCCCCGGGCGTTCCCCTTTACTAACAGTCAAGACCGCCTACGATTCAGCCTTCTAAGGCTGCTTTGGTGAGGGCAGTGGTATCTTCGAGCTTTTCCTGACCGATAACGATCTTCAGAAGACCCTTTTCGCGATAGAAATCCTTGAGCGGCTCGGTCTGCGCGTGGTATATCTCGAGACGGCTCTTTACGACCTCCGGATCGTCATCCGCACGAATGGTGAGCGGCTCTCCGCACTTGCAGCTCTCTCCGTTCGGGGAGGGCTTGTACTTCGTGTGATAGGTCGCGCCGCACGCCTTGCAGACGCGGCGACCGCTCATACGCTCGATAATGTCGGAATCCTCCACCTCGATGGAGATAACGTCGGTGATCTCGACTCCCATCTCGTCAAGCGCAGCTGCCTGCGGTACTGTGCGCGGAAATCCGTCAAGGATAAAGCCGCCCACACAGTCGGGCTTAGCCAGACGTGCCTTGATGATGTCGATGACTACGCTGTCCGGTACGAGCTGACCGTTCTCCGTGTATGCCTTCGTGCGCTGCCCGAGCTCACTGCCGGAGGCTATCTCCTCACGGATGATCTGTCCGGTCGAAATGGCGGGTATCCCGTAGCGTTCGGAGATCAGCTCTGCCTGTGTTCCCTTGCCTGCACCCGGCGCACCGAGCAGTATCAGATCGATCTTTCTGTTCATGTCTTTCTCCAATCTAAATCTTTCCGATATAGCCTTCGTCACTTGACTGCGGCTTCGGTTCTTCATTTCCTCAAATACGACCAAAAACCCAACATCTCCGTCAACGGAAGGAAACTTCTGCCGGCGGAGACGTAAGGTATTTGATCAGATCTTATTCAAGGAAGCCCTTGTAATGACGCATGGTCATCTGTGCTTCGATCTCACGGATGGTCTCAAGAACGACACCGACAACGATGATGACGGACGAGCCGCCGAACGCGAGTGCCTGGAGGTTGTTTCCGCTGATGATATTGATGATCAGCGGGAAGATAGCGACCACGCTCAGGCAGAGCGCACCGATGAAGGTAACGCGGTTGAGTATCTTCGTGATATAATCCGACGTGGGACGACCGGGACGGATACCGGGGATGGAGCCGCCGTTCGCCTTGAGGTTGTTTGCGACCTCGATCGGATTAAAGGAGATCGAGATATAGAAGTACGCAAATGCGATCAGGAGTACGAAGGTGAGTATCACGTAAAGGATGCTGTCACTTTCGAACAGACCGAAGAAGCGACCCCAGAACGAACCCTCGGCAGGACGTACAAACATAGCGATCGTAGACGGAATGGTCACGATGGAGTTTGCGAAGATGATCGGCATGACGCCGGTCATGTTGACCTTGATCGGGAGGTTCGAGGACTGACCGCCGTACATCTTTCTGCCGACGACTCTCTTTGCGTACTGGATCGGGATGCGGCGTTCACTGTTCGTCATCCAAACGATGAAGCCGACCATTGCAACTGAAATAGCAACTGCAAGAACTGCGATGATAATACCTACCCAGATCGGAACGTTCATAACAGAACCGTCATGCTTCGTGTAAGTAGCCTTACCGGAGACATAGGTGATGAGCGTGCCGAGCATACTGGGAAGTCTGGATACGATATTTGCAAAAAGGATCATCGAGATACCGTTTCCGATACCGTTTTCGTTGATCTTTTCGGCAAGCCACATAACGAGAGCGGAGCCGGCGCAGTAGCAGGTAACGATGACCAGTGCTGCGAAGAAGCCTGTCTCGATGAGCAGACCGTAGGACTTCAGAAGCTGATAGTAACCGATCGCGGTGATGAGACCGAGCGCAACAGTTACGTAACGGGTAATGGTATTGATCTTCTTCGAACCCTCTTCGCCTTCCTTAGCAAGGTTCTCAAGATAAGGAATAGCAATGCAGAGGAGCTGCATGACGATAGAGGATGTGATATAGGGGTTGATACCGAGTGCGAACAGTGTAGCCTGTGAGAACGCACTACCGGTCAAAATGTTGAGATATGCGAATATCGAGCCGCCTGTAGCGAGCATCGAGGTGCTAAGTGCATTGGAATTGACGTAGGGGATCGGTATAGCTGCGCCGAGTCGGTAAAGAACAACGATGAAAATGGTGAACAGAAGCTTCTTCTTCAGATCGGCAACCTTCCACGCATTTCTGATTGTCTCAAACACTTATACCACCTCGGTCTTTCCACCAGCCGCTTCAATCTTTTCCTTTGCGCTTGCTGAAAAGATCGCTGCTTCAACGGTAACCTTCTTAGTTATCTCGCCGTCGCCGAGTACCTTCAGACCACAGAGGGGCTTGCGGATAATACCCGCATTCATGAGAGTTTCGAGATCGATCTTTGCGCCGTCCTCAAACTTGTTGAGATCGGATACGTTAACGATCGCATATTCCTTAGCAAAGTGGTTGTGGAAGCCTCTCTTGGGAAGCTTTCTGTAAAGTGGGAGCTGACCGCCTTCAAAGCCAATGCGTACACCGCCGCCAGAACGAGCGTTCTGACCCTTATGGCCCTTACCTGCTGTTTTGCCGTTACCGGAGCCGGTACCTCTGCCCTTACGCCATGCGTCTTTTGCAGAACCGGGAGCCGGAGAAAGTTCATGGAGCTTCATGGGGTTAAATCCTCCTTATATTTTTACATCTGGATCGGAGGGCTTACGCCTTCTCCACGGATACGAGGTGTCTGAGCACCTTGACCTTACCTTCGATTACGGGGCCTGCTTCGTGAACGATGGAATCACCGATCTTGCGGAGGCCGAGAGACTCTGCGGTAGCCTTCTGATTGGGCTTAGCCGCGATGAGGCTCTTCTTCAGAGTTACGATTACCTTTTCCATTCTCATGACCTCCTTAGTCGATCACCTGCTCAACGGAAACGCCGCGAGTCTTCGCAACCTCTTCCGCGGTACGGAGAGCCTTTAAGCCTTCGAACGTTGCCTTGACAACGTTGGTGGGATTGTTGGAACGGAGACACTTTGAACGGATATTCTTGATGCCTGCAAGCTCAACAACGGCACGAACGGTCTTACCGGCGATGATACCGGTACCCTTTGCAGCCGGCTTCAGGAGGACCTTACCTGCACCGAACTCACCGAGGATCTCGTGGGGGATGGTACCATCCTTGAGGGATACCTCGATCATATTCTTCTTTGCGTCTTCGATAGCCTTACGGGTAGCTTCCGAAACCTCGGCAGCCTTACCGAGACCGTAGCCGACGTGACCGTTTTCATCGCCGACGATCATGAGAGCTGCAAAACGAGCTACGCGACCACCCTTAACGGTCTTGGATACACGGTTCACTACGACGAGCTTTTCCTTGAGTTCAAGCCCTTCGGGATTAAATCTTTTTGCCATTCTAAATCCTTTCTTCAGACGGCGCGAACAACAGCACCGTCTACTGTCGCCTTTTTCGACAGATCATGATATAGGGTGGGGACACCCTAATAGTGTACAAACCGGCCTTCTTGCGACCTGCGGTGCGAAAAGTTAGAACTTAAGTCCGCCTTCTCTTGCACCGGCAGCAAGCTCCGATACACGTCCGTGATAGATATAGCCGCCGCGGTCAAATACGACCGTATCGATACCTGCAGCGAGAGCCTTTTCGGCGATCTTCATGCCGACCTTCTTAGCAGCCTCCTTGTTGGAGCCGATGCCTTCGAAGTCTGCCTCGATAGAGGAAGCGGAGCAAAGGGTAACGCCCTTTACGTCGTCGATGATCTGA
>CAYSKU010000148.1:0-6476 GCA_964431775.1 uncultured Ruminococcus sp.
TGAACCGGTCGCCGAGAGTCAAGGGAGGCTCGCGAACTGAGCCTCCTTTGCGCCGCCCCGCGGAGGGGCATCAGAAGAAGGAAACGCTTGCGTTTCCAACATTTTTTCCTCTACGTGCGGTCTGCATAAGACAAACAGTCTGTGGACAAAAAACGTGCGGTCTGCACAAAACGAGCCGTCAGCAGACCAAAGTCTGCACTTTTCCACATGGTCGTGGGATATCTTTCAATTTCAACTGAAAGTGTGCCGATGACTGCTTGCGGTCTCAGACCGCCGCCGATTCATGCCTGTCGCCTCAGGCGACCGCCGATGACTGCCTGTCGGCTCAGCCGACCTCAGCCGACCTGCACAAATAATATTGTCGTGGGATGTCGAACGCTTTCGACTTCAATAACGCCGATGACTGCTTGTCGCCTCAGGCGACCTCAGCCGACCGACCGCCGAACAATATAAAAACTCTCTATGCCGGACATTGACAATCGCTGGTCGGTGTGGTACAATTATTTTGAAGAAATTTCGTCAAGTTTTTCGTCAAGTTTTCAGGGTAAAAAATGACTGTAATATATAAAGTATAAGGAAAGGAAATGAAAAAGAGATCATATTTCGCCGACCTTCTTCGGCGTATCATAATATCGCTCTGCGCGACCTCCCTCGCGCTCTCGTGCGTCTCCTGCACGGACAGGGATCGCCCGGCGGCTCCGTCAAAAACTGTCGGGGTCTCTCGCGCCGCCGACCTCATTATAGCCGATGCCACCCGTAACGAGATCGTTCCAAGCGGCATTACCAATGTGGTCGATGAACAGCCCCCCCTCGATGACGGCTCGGGCAGCTCCTCCGAAAATACCGATCCGTCCGCGGCCGCTTCTGCGTCTACGGGAACGGTCTCGTGGAAGTACGAGAACGGACACTACACCTACAGCTTTCCCGAACCCGACAGAAGCGCGCTGTCCGATCTTACCGACATAAACAGCACCTCGCGTGCCTTCTTTGCCGACGTCGATCCTAATGATACGAGCGGCTCGTGGTATTTCGGCAGGACGGTCTATGACGAGGCTACGGGTGAGGTCAATTACGTTTGGGACAGATATCCCGAGACCCTCGCGCTCCTCGATAGATACGGCGGTATATATCGCGGTGACACTACGAGAAAGGTCTGCTATCTCACGTTCGACTGCGGCTACGAGAACGGCAACACGGACAAGATAATGGACACGCTCAAGGCAAAGGGCGTATCGGGGACGTTCTTCATAACGGGTGCGTACATCGACAGCTCAAAGGAGCAGGTCAAGCGTATGCTTGACGAGGGACACATCGTCGGCAACCACACGAATAACCACCCGAACATGGCACTTGCGACAGCGGAGGACTTCATAGACGAGATCGTCACCCTTGAAGAAAAGGTGAAGTCGGCGTTCCCCGATTCCCCGCCGATACGGTACTATCGTCCGCCGGAGGGCGCGACGAGTGAATGGGCGTTGAAGCTTGCGGACAAAATGGGAATAAGGACCGTTCTCTGGTCGTACACGTACAAGGATTTCGACCCCGACGATCAGGCGGACTACGCGACCGCGCTCGGCAATCTGAAGAGCGGACTGCACCCGGGGTGCGTCTATCTCATGCACGCGATCTCCTCGACGAACGCCGCGGTGCTTGGTGAGCTTATCGACTGGATACGCAGTCAGGGCTACGAGATACTGCCGCTATGTGATATAGATACTGTAAACTGAGTTTGTCCGCATTATTTTTTGTAAAGCCTAAACTTTACGTTTTTTAAGAGGAGAATGCGTTACAATAGATCTGCACATATAAAATTGTCGTGGGTCGTCTTCCGACCCAAACTTCACGAATGCCGATCCATGCTTGCGGTCTCAGACCGCCGAGTTCTCCTTCCACCGCTAACGCGGTCCCCCTCCCTCCCGGAGGGAGGCTATATCGGCGTTATCTCGGTCGAAGTCGCAAGACATCCCACGACAATGTTATTTATGCAGATCTGTCTGCTGACCCGCCTGAGGCGGGGCGCATAGTCGGCGTTATCTCGGTCGTATAGTTGGGCAATACCACAATAATAGAGTGAAAACGAGCTGTCAGCCGACAAAATAAACGAATACTTTTTTTCAACATCAATGAAAGCTATAGTTGCAATGAGCGGCGGCGTAGACTCAAGCACCGCCATGCTGCTCGCCATAGAACGTTTCGGACGCGATAACGTCTGCGGCGTGACCCTGCGCCTTGCGGAGCAGGGCAGTGTCGGCGAAGCCGCCGACCTACAGAACTGCGCGGATGCACGCGCCACCTGCGACACCCTCGGCGTTTTGCACACCTCGCTCTACGCCTATCCGCAGTTCTCCGAATGTGTCATCGACTATTTCACACGCACCTATCTCGAAGGGCGTACACCGAATCCCTGTGTCGTGTGCAACAAAACGATCAAGTTCGGTCTCCTGTACGACTACGCAAGGGCGAACGGCTACAGCCGTATCGTGACGGGTCACTACGCCTTGACCGAGGAACGAGAGGGCATCACGTATCTTAAACGTGCCGCCGACCTGCGAAAGGATCAATCCTACGTGCTTGCCGGACTGTCGCAGGAGCAGCTGTCAGCCGCCGTATTTCCGCTCGGCGGTATGACGAAGCAGGAGGTACGTGCCGTAGCGGAGGCGCATGGCTTCGTATCCGCGAAGCGGAGCGACAGTCAGGACATATGCTTCATACCGGACGGAGACTATGCCGCGTTCATAAAGGAACGGTGCGGCATCGGCGACACCCCGGGCGACTACGTTGACGAGGGTGGAAACGTTATCGGTCGGCACAAGGGGCAGTGGCAGTACACGATAGGACAGCGAAAGGGGCTCGGCATCTCGATGGGACGGCACGTTTTCGTTCTTGACAAGTCTGCGGAGAGCAACCGCGTGACCCTTGGAGACGAGTCCGCGCTGTTCTGCACGGAGGTGAAGCTGTGCAACGTAGGCTACATCTCGGGCGCGGAGGCGGTACGAGAGGGCGAACGCTACATGGTGAAGCTGCGCTACGCACACCGTCCGGCATCGGCGGTGGTGCATATCGAGCGGAGCGATCGGTCGTCCGCGACGCTCGTTTTCGACGAGCCGCAGCGCGCCCCGACCCCGGGGCAGCTTGCCGTCATCTACGACTCGGACACAGTAATATGCTCCGGCGAGATCGCCTGGTCGCCTGAGGCGACAGGCAGTCATCGGCATTAGTGAAGCTGAAAATGTTCGACAACCCACGACAATATCATTTGTGCAGGATCGGTCGCCTGACCCGCCTGAGGCGGGGGGCAGCCTCAGGCTGCCCGATGACCGACTTCTTCGCCAAAATAAAATACAAAAGGATCAAACATGACAAAATTACATATGCCCACCGCCGGAGGCAGACAGAGCCTCACCTGTAACCGTACCAACGTCTACAGCTCCCGTAGCTCCCGTAGCTCCTACAGCTCGACTGCACTAAAGCGGAGCGCATCGAGCGTATCGAGCGTATCGGTCGAGGATCGACCCATACGGCTGTTCGGCACGGTCGCCGAATCGATCGTTGACGGACCCGGCGTGCGGTACGTCATATTCGTGCAGGGCTGTCCGCACCACTGCCCGGGCTGTCATAACCCGGGAAGCCACGACCCACGCGGCGGCAGTGAGACGACGACCGCCGAGCTTTGGTCGGCGATACGCCGCGATCCGCTCGTGACCGGCGTGACGTTCTCCGGCGGTGAGCCGTTTCTTTGGGCAAGTGAGCTTGCGGAGCTTGGACGTGCCGCCGCAGAGGTGGGGCTTGATGTCATGACCTACACGGGCTACACCTACGAGCAGCTTCTCGAGATGGCGGAGACCGACGAGGGCGTTCGCGCTCTTCTGACCGTGACGAACTATCTCGTTGACGGTCGGTTCGAGCAGGACAAGCGCGATCTCACCCTAAAGTATCGCGGCAGCTCGAATCAGCGCATTCTTGACGTGACCTGCTACCCCAACTCCACCAACGCCCTCACCCCCCACTGGGTCGGCTGAGCCGACAGGCAGTCATCGGCGTTAGTGAAGCTGAAAATGTTCGACATCCCACGAGGGTGGAGTTTGTGCAGGATCGGCTGACGGCGGCGCGCAGTCAGCGGCGGCAGTCTGAGACCGCAGGCAGTCATCGGCCTCAGGCTGCCGGTCTGCATAAGAAAAAAATACTATAGGATATGGAGGAACTTCTTCGATGAAAAACCAAAGAATATTGGTCATCAGCAGCGCGAATATCGACTTCGTTCAGCGTATGCGCCGCATCCCCTACGCCGGTGAGACCGTTGTCGAGACCGAGTCCGGCTATTCCTACGTCCCGGGCGGTAAGGGCGCGAACAGTGCCATTACCTTTGCAAGGTTCGGCGCGGACTGCGTCTTTACCTGTAAGCTCGGACGTGACGCCAATGCAAAGCGTCTGCTCTCCATATATAAAAACGAGGGCATAGACGTCCGCTACGTCATGGAGGACGCGGAGACCCCGACAGGCATGGCTTCTATCCTCGTCGAGGAGAACGGCAAGAACCGTATAATCGTCTACCCGGGCGCGAACATGACGATGACCCCCGAGGAGATCGAGGAGCCGTTCACGTGCTATCCCGAGGCTGTGTATATGCAGCTCGAGATACCGGACGAAGCGATATTCGAGGCGGCACGTCGGGCGCACGAGGCAGGAATACCGGTCTTCATAGATGCAGGGCCTGCAAGGCTCGACTTTCCGCTCTCACGTCTCGGTCGGGTCGAGATATTCTCCCCGAACGAGAACGAGACACGCATATTCACAGGCATATCCCCGACGAACGAGGATACCGCGCTCCGTGCCGCGATACGTCTCTCGAACCTTGTGGATGCGAGATATATAGTCCTAAAGCTCGGCGAGCGCGGCTCGTTCATCTATGACGTTGAGGGTAAGCAGTACTACGTAGTACCTGCCGAAAGGGTCGAGGCAGTCGATACGACCGCCGCAGGGGACGTTTTCACGGCGGCTATGGTGTACGTATATCTACAGAACGGAAGCATACTTTCGGCTGTAAAGTACGCGACCTGCGCGGCGGCGATCTCCGTGACCAGAGAGGGAGCCTCGACGTCGATACCGACCCGAACGGAGGTCATAGCGTATGCGCGGCGAAAGAAGGCAATGGAAACGGAGAATGATGCGGCTGACGGCGGCACATCGGGTGCTGAGTCTGCCGGAGACGAGGAAATGAACGAGATATGATAATAGTTGGTATCGATTTCGGCGATGCGCGGACAGGCATTGCGGTATGTGACAAGGACGAGCTTATGGCGACGGACGTCGGCTGTGTTGCGGCGGACAGCTACAGGAAGGCACTGGCGGCAGTCGGTGAGCGAGTACGCGAGCTAAAGGCGGAGCTGATCGTGGTAGGGAATCCGATAAACATGGACGGCACGTCGGGGGCGCGGAGCGAGAAGTGCAAGGCGTTTGCGCGTGAGCTGTCGGAGCTTACGGGGATAGAGGCTGTCATGTACGATGAGCGTTTGACGACCGTTGCGGCGCACAAGATACTGAACGAGAACAACGTTCGCGGAAGTCGGAAGCGGAGGGCGATAGTGGACTCCCTCTCCGCACGTCTCATCCTCGAAGACTTCATGACCGTAAGGCGGCGGTCTGAGACCGCAGGCAGTCACGGCGCACTTTAAGTCGAGGGTGCAAGAGATCCCACGAGGGTGGAGGATAGTTGAATTGACGAAGTTTTGGCGGCGGTCTGAGACCGCAGGCAGACATCGGCGCACTTTAAGTCGAGGGTGCAAGAGATCCCACGAGGGTGGAGGATAGTGGAGTTGACGAAGTTTTGTCGGCGGTCTGAGACCGCAGGCAGACATCGGCGCACTTTAAGTCGAGGGTGTAAGACATCCCACGATGGTGGAGGATAGTGGAGTTGACGAAGCTTTGTCAGCAGCCTGAGGCTGCGCGCAGACATCGGCGCACTTTAAGTCGAGGGTGCAAGACATCCCACGAGGGTGGAGGATAGTTGAATTGACGAAGTTTTGTCGGCAGCCTGAGGCTGCGCGCAGACATCGGCGCACGTTCAGCTTAGATCGAAAGATGACCCACGACAATATAAAAAAGTGTGGAGTGTTAAGAGTGGAGAGTGGAGTTGACGAAGTTTTGTAGTACGACCTCACCCTTTACCGTAGGGCGGTGGCTTGCTGCCGCCGTCGTCGCCGCAAGCGGCGACCGCGATGCCTCCCTCCGGGAGGGAGGGGGACCGCGTAAGCGGTGGAAGGAGAACGCGTTATAATAGATTTGCACCAATGATATTGTCGTGGTATCTCTTTCAATTTAAACTGAAAGTACCCCGATCTTGCCCGTCGCCTCAGGTGACCCGATTTCTGTTTGCGGTCTCAGACCGCCGCATTCTCCTTCAGTCGCCGTCGTCGCCGCAAGCGGCGACCGCGACAGCTCCCTCCCGGAGGGAGCCTCATCTGCGTGTAGCTGAATAG
>CAYSKU010000149.1:0-986 GCA_964431775.1 uncultured Ruminococcus sp.
TCACAAAGATCTCTCGCTCCTGTACATATCTCCTTATTTTTCAAACAGCACCTAAAACAGCCGCTTTGTGACGTTTTTTATGGGGAACAGCGGCTCGTTAGAGAGTCCCGACCGTTCGAACACCTCGGGAGCATCCGGAGCGTACTCGGGACAGTAGGTGTGAAAGAGCAGTGGGAGGGAGGCACGAGCGGCGCACACACGTGCGTACTCGACACTCTCGACGATATCGTATGCGGACGTTTCCGCGCCGAGTGAGGAGTTGTTGATGATACCGGTGCAGCTAAGACCGGAAGCCGCCTCGATATCGCACATACAGAGGTAGGCATCCTCGGGGTCTGCGATGAGCGGACGATATTTATTTACGACATAATACATATCGTAGCCGGTCGCACGAATATACTTATTGTACATTCCGAGAACCACCGCACCGTCGTCGCCGCCAACGTCGAGGAAGGCAACGTAGTCCGCTCCGCTTCCGTCAAGGAGAGACATCATCTTCGGCGGCAGAGAGGGAATATCGACATTTGTGTTAGCAAACTCGGGTATGAGCGGGCAGACGTTCGCATCGCGCAGGAGTCGGGCGGCATCGGCTGTGCGGAAATAGGGATTCACGATATCGAGGTCAGCTGCGTAGATACTTATGTCGTGCCGCTGACGGCGAAGCTCGAGTGCGAGGTTCACGGCAACGTTGGTCTTACCCGTACCGTAGTGACCGCATATTATATTGAGTCTGTGCAGATGTAGCTGTAGGTCTGTAGATTGCATCGAAAAACGATCCTCCGTATCGAAAGACGGTGGTCGCGCAGGGGCGATCACGGTCTAATTTATATTATACCATCGAATTATGAAAAAATAAAGAGTGAATTTCATTATGTTTGTATAAATATACCCACCTTATCTTATGCAGACTGCACGGTCGCCCGAGGCGACAGGCAGTCATCGGGGCGGCGTAGCCGACCCGCTGACTGCGCGCAGCCACAGGCTGC
>CAYSKU010000149.1:996-2100 GCA_964431775.1 uncultured Ruminococcus sp.
TGTCGCCTCAGGCGACCCGACTTTTTTATAAAAGAGTGAGAAAAGGGTTTGAAAATCGATGCGGTCTATGCTATAATATAAAGGAAGCTCGACAGAAGAGAGAAATAGCTGTCGTCCGATATACGTTATCGACATATCAACAGAAAGGGAGCATCCGAGCGTGAATATATTGCTGTCCGCAATGCCCGAAAAGGTGGTTGACATTCTTAATACGATAAAGACCATCTCGATCGCAGATGTCATCGATATAGCCTGCGTGTCCGTTCTGCTGTACTACCTTTTTCGTTTTATACGCGAACGCAGAGCCGGAAAGCTTGCGATCGGTGTGGTACTGCTGTTCATAATACAGTTCATAAGCCGACTTGCCGATATGTACGTCATGCAGTACATAATGCAGAACATATTCCAGGTCGGTATCATAACCCTTGTGATACTTTTTCAGCCGGAGATACGCTCCGTCCTCGAAAAGGTCGGCGCACAGCCGCTCAAGGGGCTCAAGGGTATCGGCGGCGACTCAAAGGATTCCGCCTCGACCCAAAACGTCATAGACGAGGTCGTCTCTGCGGTCTGCGACTTTGCAAACGACAAGACCGGTGCGCTCATCGTCTTCGAACGTACCACCAAGCTTGGCGATATCGTACCGAGCGGAACGATAATCGATGCCACACCCACTGCCTTCCTCATCAAAAACATATTCTTCAACAAGGCTCCTCTGCATGACGGCGCACTCATAATACGCAACCGGCGTCTCTACGCCGGCGGCTGCGTCCTGCCGGTCTCCAACAATCCCGACATAATAAAGGATCTCGGTACTCGTCACCGCGCCGGTATCGGTGTCAGCGAGAACAGCGATGCGGTGGTCGTCATCGTTTCCGAGGAGACAGGTGTTATCTCGACTGCTGTCGAGGGAAAGCTTGAGCGCGGCTACACGGGCGAGAGTCTGTCGGAATTTTTGCGTTCCGCGCTGATGAGTGATTCCGAACGCTCGACCCGCAAATTCTCCCTCCGCAGTCACGGCGATGGCGGGTCGGCTGAGCCGACAGGCATGAATCGGCGTTCGTGAAGCTGAAATTGCAAGACATCCCACGACAATGTTATTTGGTG
>CAYSKU010000149.1:2200-6465 GCA_964431775.1 uncultured Ruminococcus sp.
ACAATGTTATTTGGTGCAGATCTGTCTGCTGACGGGTCGACTGAGCCGACAAGCATGGATCGGCGTTCGTGAAGCTGAAATTGCAAGACATCCCACGACAATGTTATTTGGTGCAGATCTGTCTGCTGACGGGTCGACTGAGCCGACAAGCATGGATCGGCGTTCGTGAAGCTGAAATTGCAAGACATCCCACGACAATGTTATTTGGTGCAGATCTGTCTGCTGACGGGTCGACTGAGCCGACAAGCAGTCATCGGCGTTCGTGAAGCTTAAATTGAAAAATATCCCACGACAATATCATTGGTGCAGATCTGTCAGCTACAAGTAATCGTCTATGTTGTTTTTGTCGAATGCCGGAGCTTGTGTGATCGTATCCCGACACTGACGGTCTGCACCGGACATCGTCACTGTATTTGACCAAAAAGGTTTGGGGGTGGTCAGAGTAGACCTTTCCTTAAGAGGTCTCCCCGAGCGTTTCCCCCTCGTTCCGCCGTCCCATCGAAGATCGGAGCGTGACCTCATAGATCCATACCGAAAGGAGCAGTATATGCTTGACGAAAATATTTTCGAGCGTATCTTCAAGAGAAAAAAGAAAGTCCCACCGACAGAGCAGACAGATGCCTCGTCAAATGCAGCGGCCGAGAATGACGAGCCGCACAGACACGAGCCGCATACGGAGCTTATAGCGAAGATATTCTGCGTTCTTGCGGCATTCTGCCTGTGGATATACGTCATGCAGGTCGAAAGCCCCGAGTACGAGCAGACCTTTACACATATAATAGTAAATCTCACGAACACGGATGAGCTGGTCTCCGAAAAGGGACTTGCGATATACAACGGCTACGGAACTATGATAGACGTGACACTGTCCGGTAAAAAGAGCGTCGTCTCGAAGCTGTCTGAAAAGGATGTCGTTGCAACGGCAGACGTCAGCGCGATAGACGAGGGCGGCGGTCGCTACGACTGCCCGATCACGATAGACGTTCCGGCAGGCTGTCAGCTCGTCGGGATGTCGCAGAAGACTATCTCCGTCTATTTCGATGAGGCGAGCCAGATAGCGATAGACCTCTCCGAGGTGCGCGAGAACACGAACCTCCCCGAGGGCTGCTATACAGGTGTCGTTGACTTTCCTGTTGATAAGGTCACGGTAAAGGGACCCTCGAAGGTGCTTGAAAGCATCGACAAGGCGGTCGTAAGGCTCGATCTGTCGGGAGTTACCGGAACTGTGTCGATGACGGAGCAGGTCGTGCTTCTCGACAAGCACGGTACGGAGCTTGAAAGTCCGTACATCGAATATTATCCGCGTGAGATAGCGGTGACAGTGCCGATATACAAGCGTATGAGCGTACCTGTCGAGGTCCGCTTCCGCTACGGCTACCTTAGTGCCGAGAACACGACACTTATAGTAAGTCCGTCTGTCGTTGAGGTCATCGGCGAACCCTCCGTCATAGATGCCGGAGAACTTTTTGAGCCGGTGATCATAGACGAAAAGACCGATTTCATCGGAGACACCTACCGTCATACCGTCAGTCTCGAGGTAAAGAGCGGCGTGACGTGCAGTGCCGACCGTATCGACATAACCGCCGTCCGGGACGACACGCTAAAGACCATGCAGCTGACCGTTCCCGGGAAGAATATCGAGGATACGGGCGGCAAGGACGGAGTAGCCTACACGTGGGATCGTTCTCCGGTCACGGTGACTATCTGCGGACCTATCGACAATATAGTTCGCATATCTCCCGAGGATATAACGCTGAGGCTCGACATGAGTCCGTATTCCGAGACGAATACCGGAAATATAAAGGTACGTGCGGAGGTCGTGATAGACTCCGCGTACAACGAGGACGTTTTCGAGATCGGTATCTACGAGATAGATGTCACGTTCGAAAACTAACATTACAGAAAGCGAAATTACCACAGATCATGAAGGAAAATCTGAAGATCACCGTAGGCGGTATCAGAGTTACCTACGACCAAAAACGTGAGCCGGACGAGGAAGCGATACGCAAGGCATCGGCACTTCTCAAAAAAAGGACGGGTGCGACCCCGAGGAGGCTTCGTATATCGAAGCGTTCGGTCGATGCCAGGAGACGTGCGGAGCTGTCACTCGTGTACACCGTCTACGCGGAGCTTGATGCGGATACAGTCGCCCTCGAGGCTATCGAGAGTGACGGAAGCATCAAACGCTTCACAGAGCCCGAGCTGTCGCTCACGCACGGTACACGAGTGCTCGAGCATCGTCCGGTCATCGTAGGCTTCGGACCTGCCGGAATGTTTGCCGCTCTCCTGCTTGCCGAAAACGGCTACAGACCGATACTTTTCGAGCGCGGCGCGAACGTAGACGAGCGTGTTGCGGCGGTCGAACGCTTCACGAGGGAGGGTATACTCGATACGGACACAAACATACAGTTCGGAGCCGGAGGAGCCGGAACGTTCTCGGACGGAAAGCTCACCACGAGGATAGGAGATCCGTCCGTTGCGTACATCCTCCGCAGACTGCGTATGCTCGGCGCACCCGAGGACATAGAGTACAAGGCGAAGCCGCACATCGGGACGGACATACTTCGGAGTGTAGTAAAGGAAGCGGAGAGGGTCATAGTCTCCCTCGGCGGTGAGATACACTATAGGACGAGGGTCACGGACATAACGGACACCTCCGTCAGGGCGGGTGGGAACGTTGTACCGTACTCCGTTCTGATACTTGCGACGGGACACAGTGCGCGTGACACGTACTACGAGCTTATGGGGCGCGGCTATCTCGTTGAGCCGAAGCCGTTTTCGGTCGGTGTACGAGCGGAGCATCTACAGGAGGACATAGACCGCGCCATGTACGGCAGTCACGCAGGAGACCCACACCTCGGTCACGCGGAATATCAGCTCTCCTATCGTGAGGGAGACCGAGGCTGCTACACGTTCTGTATGTGTCCGGGCGGCACGGTCGTTCCCTCGGCGAGCGAGGAGGAGAGCATAGTCACGAACGGCATGAGTACACGCGCACGTGACGGCAGGAACGCGAACGCGGCGGTCTGCGTATCGGTAAAGCCGGAGGACTATGGAAGCACACCTCGGGGAGCTATAGAGTTTCAGCGAGGTCTTGAGAGGGCGGCGTACCGTGCGGCAGGCTCTGACGGACGCGCACCCATGCAGACGGTCGGCGATCTGCTCGGCGGCACGTGCGGCAGGGAAGCGACACGGATACAGCCGACCTATCGTGACGGTCTGGTAACTCCGTGCGATCTTCACGAGATACTTCCGCCGTTCGTTACGGAGCTGTTGAAAAGGGGACTTACCGATTTCGGTCGGCGCATAGTCGGCTATGACAGTCCAGACGTTCCGCTCACGGGAGTCGAGACGAGGACATCGGCACCGATACGCATACTCAGGGGGGACGATCTGACAGCCCCGGGACACCGTGGGGTATACCCCTGCGGAGAGGGTGCGGGGTATGCCGGAGGTATAGTTTCCGCGGCGGCTGACGGACTTCGAGTCGCCACACGTATAATCGCGGAATACGCACCCATTGATTGACGAGGCAAGCGAAAGGAGACCGTATGCGACAGCGAGCCGTAGTTATAAGCACCGCCGGAGGACTTGCGGAGATAGAGGTCAGCCGTTCGACCATGTGTGACGGATGTCACAAGAACGGAGAATGCGGACACACCTGTGAGCTGTCGGGGATCGTCTCGGGCGGCAAAAAAATGACGACGATGGCACAGAACAGGGTCGGAGCAGAGGTCGGCGATATCGTGGAGGTGGAGACCGAGGACAGAAAGGTCCTCGGCTACGCCGCACTTGTTTTTCTCATGCCGCTCCTCGTCTGCTCTGTCTTTTATTTTATCGCGGATGCGATATCCGACTCCAGTCTTACCTCGGCGATCGCCGCCGCGCTCGGCTTCGTTCTGTCCTTTGTCGCTCTTGCGATACTCGACCGCCGCAAGAAGCGTCAACAGCCTGACATAATCATAGTGTCGACGGTCTGAGACCGTAAACAAGCATCGGCGCACTTGAAGCTGAGATCGTAAGACCTCCCACGACGATATTATTTGTGCAGGATTGGTCTGCTGACGGCTTGTTGTATGCAGACTGCTTGTCATCTATAGATTTTTTGTCTGTGCAGACCGCTTGTTCCATTATAAGGAAGGAAATGCAAGTGTTTCCGGAATCTTATGCCCCTCCGCGGGGCGGCGCACAAGGTGACTTGGTCGAAGCCCCCTTGTGAATCTCCCCGACCAGAGACGTTCCCTCTCGGGACTCTCCCTTTGCTT
>CAYSKU010000150.1:0-6387 GCA_964431775.1 uncultured Ruminococcus sp.
CAGCTTCACGACCGCCGATTCATGCCTGTCGGTTCAGCCGACCTCAGCCGACCAAATCTGCACCAATAACATTGTCGTGGGATATCTTCCGATTTCAACTTCACGAACGCCGATCCATGCCTGTCGCCTCAGGCGACCATTATAGCATCGGGACGGATTCGTGCATATGGGAGGCTTCGTCGAGAATTACGTTTCGCTCGGAGAACGGTACCTTTTCGCCGTTTATCAGCTGATATGTCTCGTGACCCTTTCCGGCAAGAAGTACTATGTCCCCCTCACGTGCGATGTGAACGGCAAAGCGTATCGCCTCCGCACGGTCGGCAACGGTCACGTACAGGGCGTTCGGAGTGAGCGCATTGACTATATCCCTGATTATCGATTCCGGCTCCTCGAAATTCGGGTTGTCGGAGGTGATTATCGAGTAGTCGGCGTACTTCGAGGATGCTTCCGCAAGCTCACGTCTGCGCTCCTGCGTCCGACCGCCCACCGACCCGAACAGACATATCAGTCTCTTCGGCGAGTATGCGCGAAGCTCACGTAGTGCGTTCGTGAGACTGTACCCGTTGTGTGCGTAGTCGATCAGAAACGTTACGCCGGGTACTGCATCTACGATCTCGAACCGTCCGTTGACGGAGATCTTGCGAAGTGTCTGCGCGCATCTTGCGACCGAAATGTCGTAGCACGAGCAGACGGCGATCGCCGCAAGTCCGTTGTACATACTGAACGTCCCGGGGGTACGCAAACGAACGTTTGTTCTAACGCCTTTGTGGATAACGTTAATATCAATGCCGAGCGAGGTCTCGTCACGGTAGGGAACGAGACCGTCTCCGCGATAGTCTGCTTCACCCTGTACCGCATACGAGATGAGCCGTCCGTCCGAATCGCCGACCATGTACGTGCCGTGTGGGTCGTCGGCGTTCCAGACAATGTTCTTCGCGCCGAAATCGGTGAACAGTCGCTTCTTCGTATCACGGTATTCTTCAACCGACGAATGCTCTGTCGGACCGATGTGGTCACGTCCGAGGTTGGTGAAGACCACGGTATCGAAGTGCAGACCGTCAACGCGGTGCGTTCGGGGAAGCAGAGCCTGAGACGATACCTCCATAACTACGTGTGTCACTCCACAGCTGACCATATCACGGAAATGACGTTGCAGCTCACGACTTTCGGGTGTGGAATTGACGGTCTCGTAGAAACGACCGAGGTACTGCACTCCGTTCGTGCCGATGTAGCCACATTTGATACCGTTGTTGCAGAGTATCTCTTTTATTAGGAGAGAGGTGGTAGTCTTGCCCTTTGTTCCGGTCACGCCGATAAGGGTCAGCTCCTTTGATGGGTCATCGTAGAAACGGCGTGAGATGACGGCAAGAGCGGCACGTGAGTTCTGAACTATCACTTGAACCGCATCATCGCGAGGAAGCTCGACCGTATGCTCAACGATGAAGGCGCGGCAGCCGGCTTCGTAGGCAGCGGAGGCGTAGGAGTGACCGTCACGAGTCGCGCCGGTCATGCAGAAAAAGAGCGTGTTATTGCTGACACCTCTCGAATCGTATTCGATACTATTTATCGTAGGGTCGCTATCGGCATCGACACCGACCGATACGGTGCAGGGGTAGTCGAGCAAAAGCTCGGATAAACGAAAGATCATGGAGAAGCTCCTTTTTAGTGTCCTGAGAACCTTGCAGTCACATCGCAAGTCCCTACCGGTTGTGGTGACGTCAGTCGGCACGAAGTGAGCCGCATACGTTTTTGCGGTCGCCGTGGCGGCGCACGGACGGAGAGAATACCAAGGGTGGAGTGATTTTGTTTGAATTCTTTCATATTCAGCTACACGTAGATGAGGCTCCCGCCGGGAGGGAGGCTTGACTGCGTGAAGTCGGTACGAAAGAATACGACAAAATATAATGTCGGCAGACCAGATCTGCACATATAATATTGTCGTGGGATATCCTCCGATTTCAACTTAAAGTGCGCCGATGACTGCGCGCAGCCTCAGGCTGCCCCTCCGGGAGGGAGGCTCATTCACGTTCAGCTAAATCGTCTCGTCAGCAGACCAGATCTGCACACACGATATTTTCGTGGGATATCTTCCGATTTCAACTTAAAGTGCGCCGATGACCGCCTGTCGGCTCAGCCGACCTCAGCCGACCTCAGCCGACCCGCACGTCCCATGAGGAGGATGGAGGAGTCGGCGAGAACGGTGAGGGAGTCTACTATGCGTGGATCGGAGACCATCTTCTTGCCGATTAGCGATAGCTCCGTGCAGCCAAGCACCGCACAGTCACACCCCGACTCGAACATCGGGTCGATCAGCTCGTATAGCTCGGACGGCTCGGGTATCACCCCACTCTTCACCTTCCCGTAGATCAGCTCCATGAGCAGTCTCCGCCCACGTTCGTCCGGGATCGCGTATTCCATCCCGTTCGCCGTAAGCTCACGCTGGTACGTGTTCGTGCATAACGTCCCCTCAGTCGCAAGTATTATCGGCTTCTTAAAGCCTTGTTTTTTTAGATGTAGTACAGTCTCGGTTATTATGCTCGGCATCGGAACGCTGACGGAGTTGCGTACCGCATCGATAAAGTAGTGCGCCGTGTTGCAGGGGATGACTATCGCGGTCGCTCCGTAGCGTTCGAGCGCACGTGCATCCTCTATCATCGCAGGAAGTGGATCCTTGTCACTTTTGCCGAGAATGAAGTCGGTGCGGTCGGGCGTGGATGCACGACTTGAGATTATCATGTCGATGTGATCCTGATCGCAGCTTGCAACGGTGCGCTCCGTTATCAGCTCGTAGAAGTACGCACTCGCCATGGGCCCGAGACCGCCGATTATTCCGAGAAGCGGACGTTTTTCTTTGTTTTCCATATGTATCAACTCTTTTTCGGGTAGTATATCTTGAATTTCTGCTTCTGACGGCGAAGCTGCTCGATAACGCAGAGGAAACGGAGCGGATTCAGACAGAGATCCTTTCCGTACCAGACCGACGAGGACTCCTTTCCCTCACGTGCAAGCCTGCGCGCCTCCTCAACGAGTGCGCCGTCCTCCGTGTACCTGTACGCCGTGCTCTTCGGGATGTGGTGCCAGAAGACCTTGCTGTCACAGCGTATGCAGTCCTCTCCCGAGGACTCAAATACCTCAGTCGCAAGACGTGCAACGTTTATCCCTGCCGCCGTGACGTAAAAGTTGCTGCGCCCCTGACGTAGGTTCACCTCGAATACACGGTAGTCATCGACCGTACCCTCGCGAAGCTTTATGTCAAAGTTCGAAAAGCCGGTGTACCCCATGCCCTCGAGCATCGCCTTCAGCTTCTCCGCAAGAGGAAACGAGGCAACAGGCTCGGTCACTATTGCCGCGTGATTGCCGAGTCCCTTCGGCGTATGCTCCTCGAGCATCGTGTGTCCGAGACACATCGCCCTCACATGACCGTCCTTGTCGGAAAACGCCGTGAAGACGCGCATCTGTGAGTCGCCGCCGTCTATGAATTCCTGTAGTATCATCCGGTCGGGATACCCCGCACCGTAGATCTCGTTTATGATGCGCTCCGCTTCCTCCGGAGAGCCTGCCGTGTATACCTTCTTCATTCCGTCAAAGGGGTATCTCCAGTAGTCTGCCGATGAGGACGGCTTTACGATTATCGGATACTTGAACCCGAGCCGCTCCTCGGTCAGCTCTGCGGCACTCGTGCGCCCCGACAGCACCACGGTCTCGGGATACGGTATGCCGAAGCGGTCGCAGGTCTCGTAGAACTCAGCCTTCTTCGCAACGGTCTCGAGTACCTTGACGGACGGATAGGGACAGATGTAGTCCGACAGCTCCTCACGATTTCGTATGATCATGGCGACATACTCGTCCGTACAGCCGAACAGCACGAGACGTTCGCCGAGGTGCGCGTCCGCGAAGCGGTGGAGGGTATCGAGCATGACAGCCTCCTCAGTGATATTCGGAACGCAGGTGAAATGAATGAGCCGCGAATATTTTGTGGCAGAGACGGCGTAGCGTCCGAACGCATAGGACTTCACGCCGTACTCCATGTAGAAGGCACGAGCCACGTTGTAGCAATTTAAGTCAGCCCCGAGAAGCACGGGGGTAATAGTCTTTTCCATATCTTACCTCACTTTAAGCGGCGCATAGCGTCACCCTCGATAAACTCCTTGTGCCAGACGAGGAAGGTGTAGACCGTCCAGATCTTGCGCTGAGCATTCGTTGCCCCCGACTTGTGGTCGTCAAGGAGCTTTAGCAGTGCCTCCGTGTCGAAATACTCACGTGCGGCATCGGAGGTGAAGTAGCTCTTGATGAGGTCGTAGTACTTGTCCTCACGGAGCCACTGACGTATCGGGACGGGGAAGCCCTTTTTCGGACGGTGCGCCCACTCATCGGGTAGGGTCTTGTTTGCCGCCGTGCGGAGGACAGCCTTCGTGTCGTGACCGTCTATCTTGTATTCGGACGGAAGAAGCTCCGCCTCACGCATGACCTCACGGTCGAGATAGGGAACGCGAAGCTCGAGCGAATGAGCCATGCTCATCTTGTCGGCTTTAAGGAGTATGTCCCCGGGAAGCCACAGATTGAGGTCGAGGTACTGCTTCTTCTCAAGCTCCGAGAGACCCTTGACCTTGTCGTATATCGGACGTGTGATGTCACTGACGGAGGGAGCGTTACGGTATTTTTCGTTAAGTATCGCCAGAGCCTCGTCCTCGGGGAAGACGTGCGCCTGACCGATGAAGTAGTCCTCGGGTCTGCCGCTGTTCTTGATGATGAAGTCGTGACCCTTGAAGTAGGGGAGGTGACCTGCGACCTCTGCCGCCGCACGGCGCATGAACGCCGGTACGCGCCTGTACTTTTGTGCAAGTCCGTGAACGTCGTATTCCTCGTAGCCTGCGTAGATCTCGTCCGCGCCCTCGCCGGAGAGGACGACCGTGACGTGCTCGGAGGCGAGCTTTGAGAGGAAGTAGAGCGGCACGGACGAGGGGTTCGACTGCGGCTCGTCCATGTGGTACTGTATTGTCGGGAAGGCCTCGAAGCATTCGTCGGCGGTGATGTGACGGAGGTAGTTCTTCACGCCGAGACGCTTGGACAGCTCGGCGGCTTCACCTGTCTCGTCGAACTTTTCGTAATCGAAGCCGACGGAGAACGTTTCGTTCGGCATGAGAACGGCGGTGATGTAGGAGGAGTCAACGCCTCCCGAGAGGAACGAGCCGACCTTTACGTCACTTATGCGGTGCGCGGTGACGGACTCGTGTACGCGGCGGTCGATAGCCTCGGCGCATTCGTCATAGGAGAGGTCGGTCTTTTTCGAGAAGTCAACGTCCCAGTAACGGGTCTTTTTGAACTCACCGTTCCTGTAGGTGAAGTAATGTGCCGGAGGAAGCTTGTAGGTATCCTTGAAGAAGGTCTCCTCCATTGATGAATACTGGAACGTGAGGTAGGGGCGCAGAGCATTTTCGTTGACTGCCGGATGGAAGTCGGGATGCTCGAGGAAGCTCTTTATCTCAGAGCCGAAGAGGAGGTCTCCCTTATTAGTCCTACAGTAGTAGAATGGCTTTATACCAAAGGGGTCACGTGCGCCGTAGAGCGTAGCATTTTTGATATCGTAGATAACGAAGGCGAACATACCGCGCAGACGTTCTGCGAGACCCTCCCCCCACTGCTCGTAGCCGTGGACGAGTACCTCGGTGTCACAGCGAGTGACGAAGGTGTGACCGGCTTGGATGAGCGTTTCGCGAAGCTCTTCGAAGTTATAGACCTCACCGTTATAGACGATGACGACAGAGCCGTCCTCGTTGTACATAGGCTGAGAGCCGTCCGCGAGGTCGATGATAGATAGACGACGGAAGCCGAGGGAGACGGCGTTCGCGTCGGAGTGGTCGCTCAAATAGAAGCCGCCGGAGTCGGGACCGCGGTGGAGGATACGTTCAGCCATACGGCGAAGCACCTCTTCGCGGTGGTCGATGATTCCGGTGAATCCGATAAAACCGCACATATATAATAATGATACCTTTCAATCTGAAGAATTAAATTATAGCTTACATTAAGACGTAACCATTACAGACTATTATACCACAAAATATGTAACAAATAAATAGCGCAGAGAGGAAAATTTTATGACCATGGGTCATTTTGTCTTTTGTAGACATAAGATCTATAGCTAAGATCTGCACACATAATATTGTCGTGGGATGTCTCTCCTACTAGGCTTCACGTGTGCCGACTTCGCCTGTCGGCTCAGCCGACCTCAGCCGACCCGTCAGACCAGATCTGCACACATAATATTGTCGTGGGATGTCGTTCGATCCAAACTTCACGAACGCCGATGACCGCCTGTCGGCTCAGCCGACCGTATATACCTACGAGTTGGGGGTGACGTTAGCTTTCACGAAGTGAGCCGCACACGTT
>CAYSKU010000151.1:0-6326 GCA_964431775.1 uncultured Ruminococcus sp.
ATCACAAAGATCTCTCGCTCCTGTACATATCTCCTTATTTTTCAAACAACGCCTAAACCGTCTCGTCAGCAGATAAGTCTGCACAAATAATATTGTCGTGGGATATCTTTCAATCTAAGCTGAAAGTGCGCCGATGTCTGCCTGTCGGCTCAGCCGACTGCACAAATAATATTGTCGTGGGTCGTCAAACGTTTTCGACTTCACGAACGCCGACTATGTCAGCGGCGACACGCCGCCGGCTCAGCGACCGACTTGAAAATGTTCGTTTTTTCTGATATAATGTGAGTATACGTATTTGTGACCTCGGTCGTTTTTGATGTATCATCTATCAAAGGAAAGGAATACCATGAATCAGCCTCTCTACGACTTCATCACCGCGCACCGCCAGCGTGAGTTCCGCGCTCCCGAGCTCCCCTCACAGGCAGAACGCTACCGCGCAGAACAACTCTCACCTCGTGCTCGTATGTCCGACCGCTTCTGCCGTGTCATGGATGCCGAGACACCTCACATCCTCCCCGGTCAGCTCATCGTCTTCCTGCGTACCGTCCCTCGTCCCTATGACTGCTTTACAGAGGACGAATGGAACGACATACGCAGTCGCTGTTTCATTCACGAGCAGGGCTACCTCAGTAACATCTGCCCCGACCACACCTTCCTCATGAAGCGCGGTCTCCTCGCCGTCCGCGACTCCGCAGACGAGTTCGCACGTGCCGACATCGATGCGCTCCTCCGTCTCGTAGACCGCTACCGTGACGAGGCTGTCCGCATCGGACGAACGGACGTTGCAGAGGTGCTGTCGAAGGTTCCTGCATACCCTGCCGAAACGTTCCGTGAGGCTCTACAGTTCTTCCGTATCATCCACTACGCTCTCTGGGCTGAGGGAAATTACCATAATACCATTGGCAGATTTGACAAATACATGACACCGTACCTTGAAGCCGACCTCTCCTCGGGACGGCTCACGGAGGACGAGGCATACGAGCTTATCCTCGACTTCTTCCTCTCGTTCAACATCGACTCCGATATGTACACGGGGATACAGCAGGGCGACAACGGTCAATCGATGATGCTCGGCGGTATCGACCCCGACACAGGTACGGAGATATACGGTCTGCTCACGCACCTTTGCCTACGCGCCTCGGGTGAGCTGAAGCTCATCGACCCGAAGATAAACCTCCGTGTAACGAAAAATACCCCCCTCGAGGTCTACGAGGAGGGAACGGAGCTGACGAGGGTCGGTCTCGGCTTTCCGCAGTATTCGAACGATGACGTGGTCATCCCCGCGCTCGAGCGGCTCGGCTACGACCGCCGTGATGCGGAGGACTACACCGTTGCGGCTTGCTGGGAATTCATAATCCCCGGGCTTGGTATGGAGATCGCGAACATCGGGGCTATGTCGTATCCGCTTGCCGTTGACCGTGCGCTTCCGAGTCTTTCTTCATGCGCCACTTTTGAAGAATTTTTTAACAATGTAAAAGCGGAGATAACGAAGCAGTGTGACGAGATACGTGAGAGCGTACACGACCTTTGGTTCGTGCCGTCACCGTTCATGGAGCTGCTCTACGGCACACGAGCCGTGACCGAGGGAGCGAAATACAACAATTTCGGCATTCACGGAACGGGTATCTCGTGCGCGGCGGACTCTCTTGCGGCGATAGAGACCTACGTTTTCGAGAAAAAGACGGTCACGGCGGAGGAGCTTACAGCGGCAGTGGCGGCAGATGTTGAGGGCTATGACGAGCTTTTGCACACCCTGCGAAGTGAAGCCCCGAAGCTTGGTACAGCGGAGTCCGAGGCGGCAGACCGACAGCTCGTCCGACTGACGGAGGCGTTTTCCGAAAGTCTTCGCGGAAAGGTGAACGAGCGCGGAGGGATATGGCGTGCGGGTACAGGCTCTGCCATGTTCTACCTATGGCACGCGGAGCAGCTCGGGGCATCGCCCGACGGACGTCGGCGCGGAGAGCCGTTTGCGGCAAACTACTCACCATCGCTTTTTGCAAAGATAGACGACCCGATGCGTATAGTGAAGTCGTTCACCGCGCCCGACCTCACGAAGGTGATAAACGGAGGACCGCTGACACTGGAATTTGACGGACGGATATTCGAGAATGCGGAGAACCGGCAGAAGGTCGCGACGCTCGTTCGGTATTTCGTTTTGCGCGGAGGACACCAGCTACAGCTGAACGCGGTCTCACGGGAGGCGTTGCTTGACGCGCAGGTGCATCCGGAGCGTCACGAGCGTCTCATCGTCCGCATATGGGGATGGAGTGCGTACTTTGTAGAGCTCGACCGCGCATTCCAAGACCACGTGATACGCCGTCAAGAATACACCATCGGGTCGGCTGAGCCGACAGGCAGTCATCGGCGTTCGTGAAGTTGAAATTTGAAGATATCCCACGACAATTTTATTGGTGCAGGTCTGTCTACAAAATTGGCTGAGGGCGGTCTGAGACCGCAGACACGAATCGGCGCACTTTCAGTTTAAGGCGAAAGATATCCCACGACAATTTTATTGGTGCAGGTCTGTCTACAAAGTCGTCTGAGGGCGGTCTGAGACCGCAAGCATAGTCGGCGTTCGTGAAGTTGAAATTTGAAGATATCCCACGAGGGTGGAGTTTGTGTGAATTTACCTACACAATACCGAAGCTTCGTGGGATATTTGTTATTATTAGGTTGAATGTTGAGGCTCGACTACGTGAAGCTAAATCGTCACGTCAGCAGACAGATCTGCACCAATGAAATTGTCGTGGGATATCGAACATTTTCAGCTTCACTAAAGCCGATGACTGCTTGCGGTCTCAGACCGCCGCCGTCAGTCGTCTTTTTTTGTGCCGTAGATCTTTAATTTGCCTTCGGAGTGGATGCTGCCGTAGACATCTCCCTTGACTGTCACGTTGTTGTCGGAGCTTATGTCTCCGTTCGCGTTCCCCTCGATGTTCACGTCTCCCTCTGCCTCTACGCTTTCGTGCGCGTCACCGCCGATAGTCACGTCTCCCTCTGCGTGTACGCTTTCGTTCGCGTTGCCGTCGATAGATACGTCTCCCTCTACGTTTATCTCGCCGTAGGTATCACCGCCGATCGTTACGTCACCGTCCGCATCTACGGAGCCGTTCGCGTTACCGCCGATGTTCACGTCACTGTCCGCATCTACGGAATCGTTCGCATCGCCGCCGATGTTCACGCTGCCGTCCGCATCTACCGAGCCGTTCGCATCGCCGCCGATGTTTACGTCACCGTTCGTGTCTACGTTGCCGTCTACGTTACCGCCGACCGAGATACCGTCGTTCGCAGTTGCATCTCCGTCTATGTCGCCGCCGACCGAGATACCGTCACCTGCGTGTACGTCACCGACTATATCACCCTCAACGGTCAGACTGTCCGAGCAGTCTACGTCGCCGTTCAGGTCTCCCTTGATCGTTATGCTTGCGGCTGTGGAAAGGTCGCCGTCGTAATCGCCGTTTATAGTGACGTTCGCGCCCTCCGAGATGATATCGAGGTCGTCATCATCGTCATCATCGTCATCATCATCGTCGTCATAGTCGTCCGCTCCGGTCACGCCGAAGGCGGCACTCGCGTTACCGTCTATGCTTCCGCACTTTATCGACATACCTGCCGTTGCATCTCCGCTGATATCTCCGCACGTTATCGACAGACCTGCTTTCGCATCTCCGTTGATATCTCCGCATTGCAGACCCATCTTTGAATCCGCGTTTCCGTAAACGTCACCGTTGACCGTCATATCGAAGCCGGAGGAGGCGTCTCTGTATACGTCACCGTTGACTACGACCGAAAGGGTCGAGGTGAGCCGTTCGACAGTTCCGTTCAGCACCACGCGGACGAAGCTGTTCGGTGAGCCGTGGAATCTGTTGACTATCTTACCGTCACGGATAAGTGCGATCTCGTATTCCTCCGCTCCGTCTTCGAGGTCTACGATATGCTCGCTGACCGGAAGTGAGAGACCGCTTGCATCGAAGCCGGTCTCGACATTATTATCGCTGTCGTGTGCTGTGGGTACAGGGGGTACAGGGGGTACAGGAGGTACAGGAGGTACAGGAGGTACAGGCGGTACAGGCGGTACAGGCGGTACAGACACGGTCTGAGAGGGGATGACCTGCTCGGGGATATGCTGTGCCGCTATGACCTGACCGTCCGGCAGACGTATCTCGGGGATATTTATCTCTGGAACGCGCACCTCCGGTATTACTATGGTATCCTCGGGAACGTCAACGTCAACGTTTACATCAACAGTTACATCAACATCCGCATCCGTATCCGCGTTTTCGGTATCGTTTGTGTTATCGACATCGACCGCGCCCGAGGAGGGAGGCTCGATACCGAGGATAGAGGAGATGTCCTCGCCGAATATCTCCGCGATACGCGGCAGGGTCAGTATATCGGGGAGGGTCTCGCTGCGCTCCCACTGAGATATAGCCTGCGGACTGACACCGAGCTTTTCGGCAAGCTCCGCCTGAGTAAGGCTCTTTGACTTTCGAAGATATGCTATCCTCTGACCTATTACACTTCTGTCTATCATACTTTTCTCCGTTTCTGTGATCGTGTGTTTCTATACTTTTGTCAAAATTACGTTTCGTGTACACGTTTCGTGAAAACAGAATAGCATAGTTCGGATCGAAAAGCAAGAAAGTATTTGTTGATTTTTCACGAAGAATGTAAATTTCCCAAAAATCAAGCAACGCTTTAGTCATCGGGCAGCCTGAGCTACTCGCATGGATCGGGCAGCCTGAGGCTGCGCGCATGGATCGGCGTTCGTGAAGCCGAATAGGAGAGATATCCCACGACAATATCATTGGTGCAGACTTGTCTGCCGAAAAATCAAGCAACGCTTTAGTCGGCGGCGCGAGATCGCGGCAGTCTGCACAGGATGAAGTTTTTTGCATATACTGTGGCTGAGTCAAACGAAAGTGAGGATACCATAGTATGAACGATAACCAAGACCATACCAATACCGACCGCGATAACGGTGTCGGCTACCTCCGAGTCCGCGTGACCGCAGGTGATCTTCCGGCTGAGGGCGCGAACGTTACCGTGACCGAGTACCCCGAGGGCGAGGGCGGCGGTGAGCTACTCTATTCACTTCGTACAGACGAAAACGGTCTCACCCCACCTCTCGAGCTGTCCGCACCTCCGGCAGACGAGAGCCTGACCCCCGGCTTCCTACAGCCCTACTCCGTCTACAACGTCTCCGTGGAGCTTGACGGCTATTATCCGGTCGAGGGGGTCGGAGTTCCCGTCTTCGAAAACATAACGGCGGTACAGCCGTTCCGTCTCCTCCCCGTACTCGAGGGCGAACGCTACGAGCGTGTCATGATCTACGAGACCCCCGACTCCGAGTCTCTTCGCCCGAACGGCGGTCGCGAGGACATCGGAAACGGTAACGGTACGCTGACCGGCGGCGTTCGGTCGGGAGGTGAAGCGTGAACGGAGACATACTTCGCCCAACTATCCCCGAATACGTGACCGTGCATCTCGGTCGTCCGAACGAGTCGGCGCGAAACGTCACCGTGCCATTCTCGGACTACATCAAAAACGTTGCTTCGAGCGAGATCTACCCAACGTGGCCCGATACCGCGATACGTGCGAACCTGTACGCACAGCTCAGCTTTACCCTGAATAGGATATATACAGAATATTACAGAAGTCGAGGCTACGACTTCGATATCACTAATTCTACATCGATAGATCAGAGCTTCGTCTACGGACGTGACATATTCGAGAACATATCGGAGATCGCGGACGAGATATTCGACAGCTATATAAGAAGGCGCGGCTCGGTCGAGCCGCTGTTCGCCTCGTATTGCGACGGCGCGGAGGTGCAGTGTGACGGTCTGTCGCAGTGGGGGACTGTCAGCCTTGCAGGCGAGGGTCTGACCTCACTCGACATACTTCGCTATTATTTCGGTGACGACATAGAGCTTGTGACGAACGTTCCGGTCGAGGGTGTGGGCGAGAGCTACGAGGGAGTACCGCTCCGTCTCGGCTCGGTCGGAAACTCTGTCAGGCTCGTGCAGGTAAGACTTAACAGGATATCTCGAAATTACCCGGGAATACCGAAGATAAGCGGACCGTTCGGCTACTTTGATGCGGCGACACGTGATGCGGTCGAGGAATTTCAGTCGCAGTTCTCACTCACGCCGGACGGAGTGGTCGGCTCTGCAACGTGGTACGCGATAGCGCGGATATACAACGGCGTGAAGCGGATAACGGACGTATATTCGGAGGGGATACCGCCCGAGGACGTGACCCTCCTCTACGGAACGCGCCTTGCGGAGGGTTCGGTCGGCTCCGGCGTATCGGAGCTGCAATAC
>CAYSKU010000152.1:0-6307 GCA_964431775.1 uncultured Ruminococcus sp.
TTCGCGCTTCTCCTCTATCTGCTCCGCCCAATAGTGACCTATCGCGGAGATGAGACGCAGTGCCTCCGTGTGGACTGCCTTCGGGTACGCCGAGAATATACGGAACGTCTCAAAGGCAAGAGTACCACTGTAGCCGCTCTCCGCAAGTCCGTCAATGAAGCCCTGCCAGTCGCAGACGTGGAGCGAGCTCGTGGTCAGATACGAATACGGTATCATGTGGAAATCCTCCATACCGTTGTTGTCGTGGATATGGAGTATAGTCAGGCGGTCTCCAAGCTCGACTACAAAGTCATGCACGTTACGTGCGGTGAGGTTCGCGTGACCTACGTCAAGGCAGAAGCCGAAGTAGTCGCCGCCCGCTTCCTCGTTCAGCGTGTCGATGAGACGGCACGCCTCAGCCGCATCCGCGAACCGTCCCGCGACCATGCGCTGACCGCGACGTATGAATATGTTCTCCGAGCATATCTTCACGCCGTGATATTTTTTGACTATCGGTATGAGCGTTCGATAGAGATCAAGATTCAGCTCCAGCTCGTCGTTCTTGTTCTCCCCTGCGTTCGGGTGAACGACTATCGCAGGACAGCCGACGTATTCGCAGACTGCAAGGCATTTGTCGAGCGCACCGACTATGTATTCGTTCAGCTCGGGCATATCACGGAAGAAGCAGGGGAACGGCGCGTGCATCTGCGAGATGATGACACCTGTTTTTTCCGATGCCTCCTTGAGGGGCGTAAAGAACGAAAGTATGTCCTCAACACTACGGTCGAAGAACGTCTCACTTATGCCCTCCTTTGCAAGCACGTTCGGCTTGAGGTAATGGTCGATATTGAAATCTACCGCCTCGAAGCCGCATGACTTTATGTATTCGAACGAGCCTGTCGGGTCGTTCATATCTAACCAGCCGGCAGACTGTACACCTGTTTTAAGCATGATGAACTCCTTTGTGGCTCTTGAACGTAAGTCGGGGAGGGTCTTTTTTTGCAAAAGACCTCTCCCCGATGACTCACTTCATAAACTTCTTCATGTATGCGGCAGACTGTGCGATGGAGTCGAACGGGTCGCCCGGCCAGATATCCTGCTCAACGACGTAATACTTTACGCCTGCCTTTTCGGCGGTCTCGAGAACGCCCTCCCACCAGATATTACCGTTGCCGATCTCGGTGATGAACGGACCGTTGTCGTTTCTGCCCATCTCCTTGAGGTGGAGGATGTCGATACGTCCGGCAAGCTTTTCGATCCAGTGACGAACGTCACCGCCACCGTGCTGTACCCAGTAGGTATCGAGGACGAACGAGGTCTTTTCGGGATCGAGACCCTCAACGAGCATATCCATAGCGGTACGTCCGTTTGCAAGACGGCGGAACTCGTGGCTGTGGTTGTGATAGGTGAACTTGAAGCCGTGCGGATAAACGTTGTTTGCTATGGTGTTCGCCTGTTCGATGAAGCGTTCGACCGCCTCAACGGACTCCGCGCCGAAGCCGCCGATACCCATGTTGGTCGTACCGAGCGCACGGTGGTCAGCCATAGCCTGTTCGGGAGCGTTCAGCATCTTACCGAAATCGTCGTGCGTACCGCAGATCTCGATGCCCTCCTCTGCCGCGATCCTGCCGAAGTCCTCGTAGGGGATGGCGCATCCGGCGGTCTGTGCTACGGAGTAGCCGAGAGCCTTCATCTTTTTGAAGCTCTCGCGAATGTTTTCCGCGTTGTTCATGGTGTCGCGGATGGTAAACAGCTGTAGACCAAGCTTTTCGATCATGTCGTTTTCTCCTTTGTGGGAAAAATTTATCATACGTATTTTACTATACTTTCGCCAAAAATGCAATAGCTAAGAAGAAAAACGAGTCGGCTGCACACACTCTGCACCAAATACCATTGTCGTGGGATATCGTTCGCTCTAAACTTCACGAACGCCGATGACTGCCTGTCGCCTCAGGCGACCCGATGACTGCCTGTCGCCTCAGGCGACCCGATGACTGCCTGTCGGCTCAGGCGACCTTATGTCGGCGAGGATGAGCTCGTTTTTGCCTTCGGTGCGGATGGGATAGCCCCACGTGCCAACTCCACATGAGACTATCGCGTAACGCCCCTTTTCAAGCTCACGTATGCCCGAATTCATCTCGTGACTCTTCACCGCGTACTTCATCAGTAGCCCAAGCGGAAATACCTGCCCACCGTGCGTGTGTCCGGCAAAGGTCACGTCCGCTCCGCACCGCGCACATTCGCTAAGCTCCACAGGCTCGTGACATAACAGCACCGTGTAGCCCTCAAACGACTCATGACCCAAAAGAAGCTCCTCCGGCGTCAGCCGCTCCTCGTTCGCATCTCGCCGACCTACGACCCTCAGCTGACCACCACACAGTACGACCCCCTCGTCCTCAAGTATACCTACCCCTGCTTCCGCAAAACGATGACGTATGTCGTCTGCCGTGTGGTCGGGTCTCCTCCAATGCCAATCAGCATCGTGATTTCCGAAAACATACCATATTCCGTAGCGCGGCTCGACCTCCGTGAGAAAGCGGCAGAACTCGTCAAAGCTCGCCGGACGTGTGAATTCATCGAATATGTCACCCGTCAGAACGATCATGTCCGGCTTCGCCTCACGAGCTATCTCCCGAAGCCTGTCTATACGTCCCTTCGAGAAGAACCGCGCCGGATGCACGTCCGATAGCTGTAGTATACGCATACCTCCGCCGGGGAGCGGACGTTTGGTCGTGAGTGAGTAGCGCGTCACGGCGACCCGGTGCGCCGATATAGCACCGTAGAGCAGGTGCGCGGCGCAAAGAAGCGGCACGACCATGCCGTCGAGCGTGTACCTGAGAAAGGCTTCGTTTGCCGAGAACAGGCGCGACAGCACGAAAAAGCCGTCGTATATCAGGTAGAATACGGACAGCTCCGCGACCGCAAGGAACATGAACGACGTCACGCGGACAGGCAAAAACGAGATCGACAGCGCGACGATCACCCCGAACTCGGCGGTCGTCAGACTCGGCGGCGCGATCGGCATAAGATAAAAAAGGTTAAAGCATAATACGGCAAATATGAGACATTTGCCAAGAAACGGTAAGGTTTTTACAGCGGTCTTTGAATAGTTCATTTCTTTGAATAGTTCATTTTTATTGTCGGCTGAGCCGAGCGGCGTGTCGTCGCAGACATAATCGGCGTATTTTCAGTTTAGGTTGAAAGATAACCCACGACAATATCATATGTGCAGACTTGGGCGGCAGCAAGCCACCGCCCTACGGTCGATAATAAGGATATACAACAAAATATAGTATTACGTCACCTTTGGTATTCCCCACGTCTGTGCGTCGCCTCAGGCTGCCGACCCTATATATTCTACCACTAACGGAGCGTAAAATCCACAGCAAAACGTGAATTTCAAAAAATAGACCTATATTCACTACATTTTAATGATATTCACAGGAATTTTTGTAAATTTTATGACCTAACTATTGACAAAGCAGACTTTTTGCGGTACACTGTTAATAAGCGATCTGACAGCTTCTCCTGTGATCGCGAATTACTTTCCTTTTTGGAGGACAACATGAAAAAGATCATCAGTATGCTGGTCGCAGCCGCTATGATGGCTACCTTCGCGATCAGCGCAAGTGCCGCCGATGAGGCTGCTACTCCCGAACCCGTTCTCACCATCGATTTCGCAGACGGCGCAGGCGACGTTGAGCTTGTAAACGCAGAGATCGTTAAGGACAGCGAACGCGGTAACGTGCTCCAGGTCAACGGTATCGGTACCGAAAAGACCGGCGAGAGCTACGGTCTCCTCAAGACCGACGTATTCGAAAAGACCGACTGGGAAAACGGTATGACCGTCAACCTCTGGATCAAGACCGCAGACAGCTCTACCCTCCACGGTACCGCTCCTATCTTCTCTCTTGATATCGCAAACGTCGGCTACATCGCTCTGACCACCTCCCTCGAGTCCGCTATCAACACCGACGGTAACGACACCTCCCTCGGTATCGCTCCTCGTATCTGGACCGACCCCCAGGATGTCGGCGGTGCTATCAACCTCACCGAGACCGATGTATGGCAGATGCTCACCGTTGTCTACAACGAGGATCACATCGACCTCTATGTAGACGGCGAGCTCTACTCCGATCACCCCTTCACCAACGGTAACGCTACCGACCTCACCTCTATGTTCAACCTCATGCTCGAGTCTAACTTCGTTTACTCCGTTCGTCTCGGCTCCTGGCTCTGCTCCTGGTGGCAGTTCGGTGACTACGAGGGTCTCATCGACGACTTCACCGTTTACAACTCCTACCTCTCCGCAGAGGATGTAGCAGCTATCTACACCGCTACCAAGGACGTTGAGGTTCCCGCTGATGCCGCTCCCGTTGAAGAAGCTCCTGCTGAGGAAGCTCCCGTTGAAGAAGCTCCTGCTGAAGAAGCTCCTGTAGAGGAAGCTCCCGTTGAGGAAGCTCCCGTTGAGGAAGTCGTAGAAGCTCCGGCAGAAGAGATTGTTGAAGCTCCGGCAGAGGCTACCGCTCCTCAGACCTTCGACTTTGGCGTTATCGCAGCTGTTGCAGCTCTCGTTTCCGCAGCAGGCTACGCTCTCACCAAGAAGAGATAACATAATTTTCAGCTAACCCCCATCTACTCGGGCATTCCGACGGATGTCGCAGAGATATCCGTCGGAATGCTTTTTTACTAACGATAATCAAATGATCACAGGAGTACAGATGTCAAAAAAGAGCCTGCTCGTTCTTTTGGTCTGTTTCGCAGTCATGCTCGCGCTCATCTCCTGCGGTGACGCTGAAACGGCTTCGATAACGGAGACTACCGTGTCGGAGACGGAAGGCGTCACAGCGGAGGAGTCTACCGTGAGCATCATCTCGGGGGACGGCGAGAGCTATCGTCTCGTAAGACCCGATGCGTCGGACGAGCTTGAGCTTGATGCCGCGCAGCTGCTGTACAATGCAGCAAGAGAACGATGCGGTACTAAGCTCGATTTCGAAACAGACTACGTAAAAAGGGATACCGACCCGAATTCCACTTCCCCGACCGAGATACTGATCGGGCGAACGAATCGTTCGGCATCCGAGGAAGCATATTCAAAGCTCGGCGAGAATGAATTCATCCTTGCCGCGATCGACCGTCGTCTCTGTGTCGTCGGCTACACACCGGAGCTTACCCTGCTTGCGGCAGAGGTACTAACGGATAGGTATCTGACAGACGAGGGACTGACTATATCAGGTGATCTTATGGAAATTTATGAAGCTGAACCCACCTATACCTATCGTACCTTTACAAATCCGGTCGCAAAGAGCGGCGCAGACCCGTGGGTCGTCCGTGACGGCGACAGCTACTACTACTGCTATTCCGGCGGAAACGGCGTTTGCGTCAACCGTATAGAGTCCATCGACCGCATAACCTCCGAGGGTGGGACTAAGGTCTACACCGCGCCCGAGGGAACTATGTATTCCGCGGAATACTGGGCTCCCGAGCTTCACAAGATAAACGGAAAATGGTACATCTACGTTGCGGCAGACGGCGGCGACAACTACGACCACCGTATGTACGTCCTCGAATGCACCGGTGACGACCCGACAGACAAGTTCGTCATGAAGGGCAAGATAACAGACCCCACCGACAAGTGGGCTATCGACGGAACGGTGCTGACCTACGGCGGCGAATGCTATTTCGTCTGGTCCGGCTGGGAGGGTGACGTGAACGTCGCGCAGAACATATATATCGCGCATATGTCCGACCCGTGGACGATCGACAGTGAGCGTGTGCTTCTCTCGACACCGGAGTATCGTTGGGAAAAGCTCGGCGGCACTCCCTCGATAAACGAGGGTCCGGTCGCACTCACCGCACCGTCGGGTAAGACTGTACATATAGTCTATTCCGCAAGCGGAAGCTGGAGCGACTACTACCGTCTCGGCTGTCTGACCTTCTCCGGTGAGGGCGACATACTCGATGCCGCAAGCTGGACTAAGTCCGACTCCGCTATCTTCGAGATGACCGACGAGGTCTTCGGTCCCGGTCACTGCTCGTTCACTACGGCGGCAGACGGCTCAACGTGGATGGTATATCACGCCAACCTCGTCTCGGGCTCGGGCTGGGGCGGACGAAGTGTCTGGGTGCAGAGGGTCGAGTGGGACGGCGATACCCTCGTGCTCGGCGCACCTGCCTCCCCCAAAACGGAGCATAGCCTGCCTCTCCCCGGCTACAGCAAGGACAAGGTCACAAAAAAGGACTGATACGTTCGAGATAGTCCTTCTTTCGACAAGGTGCTGTTTGAAAAAGAAGGAGATATGTACAGGAGCGAGAGATCTTTGTGATA
>CAYSKU010000153.1:0-6257 GCA_964431775.1 uncultured Ruminococcus sp.
ATCAGCTCCTCTGCATTGGCAGATATACTTCGTCTCTGCGAAGGCAAGGATGTATGTGTTAACGTGATCTCCAAGTCGGGAACTACCACCGAACCCGCAGTTACTTTCCGTATCTTCCGTGAGCTTCTTGAAAAGAAGTATGGCGAAGAGGGAGCAAGAGAGCGTATCTTCGTCACGACCGACCGTGTACGTGGTAAGCTCAAGGAATTCTCTACCGAAAAGGGTTACGAGACCGTTGTGGTTCCGGACGATATCGGCGGACGTTATTCCGTTCTCACTGCCGTCGGTCTTCTGCCCATCGCTGTAGCCGGCATCGACATCGACTCTATGATGAAGGGCGCGGCAGATGCAAGAGAAAAGTATTCCGAGAACTGCTGGAAGTGCAACGACTGTCTCCGTTATGCCGCACTTCGTAACATAATGTACAACAAGGGCAAGTCCATGGAGATACTTGTCTCCTATGAACCTGCCGTACAGATGTTCTGTGAATGGTGGAAGCAGCTCTACGGTGAAAGTGAAGGAAAGGATAACAAGGCTCTGTATCCGTCCTCTGTTATCTTCTCGACCGATCTTCACTCCCTCGGGCAGTACATTCAGGAAGGTCAGCGTACTATGTTCGAGACCGTTATAGACTTCAAAAAGTCTGTTGACACGGTAGTTATCCCCGACGATCCGAACAATATCGACGGACTCAACTTCCTGTCCGGTAAGGAGCTTCACGATGTAAACAGAATGGCTATGACCGGTACTCTGTTTGCACATAACGACGGCGGCGTTGCCAATATCGTTATCGAGCTTGAAGACAGAAGTGAATATTCCTTTGGCTATCTCGTATACTTCTTCGAGCTGGCGTGTGCCGTATCTGGCTATATGCTCGGTGTCAATCCCTTTGACCAGCCCGGTGTAGAGGCATACAAGAAGAATATGTACGCCCTTCTCGGCAAGCCCGGTTATGAAGAACACAGAGCAGAGCTTGAAGCAAGAATGAACTAATAAATCCATAAAACGGAGGAAATCATGATTAAATTAATTGTAGGCAAAAAAGGTTCCGGCAAGACCAAGACTCTCATCGGTCTCGTCAACACCGCACTCAGCACGACCAACGGCTCGGTAGTGTGCATCGAAAAGGGAAATAAGCTCAATTTCGAGATCAACTACAAGTGCCGTCTGATCGATACTGACGAATACCTCATAACCGACGGTCAGTCGCTGTTCGGCTTTATCGCAGGTATTCTGGCAAGCAATCACGACGTTACCGACCTGTTCGTTGATTCTGCTCTCAAGATATGTCAGAACGATCAGAAGAGCCTTGACGTATTCCTTGAGGAACTTGACGCTCTCATAAAGACCCACGAGATCAATTGTGTCATCACTTCCTCTCTCGCGCTTGAAGAAGCTTCTGACACCGTCAAGAAGTTTATCGTAGAATAAGCTGACAGACAAAGCAACGGAAAACGCTCGACATTTTTAGTGCCGGGCGTTTTGCTTATATACAATAAGATTCGGCTGAATATACGGCGTTTCGACATATCTTTGATAAAATTCAATTGTCACGTCAGGCATAGTCTGCATACCATAATAACGAAGAAGAAATTTCTTCGCACCAGTCAATTCATACGAAAGGCATGGAATATAAAATGGCTGAATGCAGAAATAACGGCGGACGCGACCGTGATCTTGTGTGTATCGACACTTATCGGGTCCTCGATTCCTGCCGCGACAAAGATTGCTTTGAAAATGTGAGGGTCTATCTTACCTGTGCCGGGCAGGATATCATAGATCGTACCGGTGTAGTCCGTGCAAAAAGCGCAAAGGTCGTATGGTCATGCATCAATATCGACTCCGTACCGTTTAACCGTGGATTTTATCAGCTATTTATCAAGATCTACGTAAAGATCACCTTCGAAGCATGCGTAGGACCTGTAAATATGCAGGAATTTGAAGGTGTTGCCGTTGTGGAAAAAAAGGTCATACTGTTCGGCAGTGAAGGAAATGTCAGCGTCTTCAAGAGCGAGATGCAGCCGACCGGCTTCTGTAGCTGTACCGGCATGAAACCGAACATCTCCAATGCACTACCTATAGCAGTGCTTGAGACAGTGGATCCGATCATTCTCAGTACTGATATCGTCGAGCCGCACAAACCCTGTCGCTGTATGTGCTGCTGCACGATCGACGAGATACCCGACTGTGTATGCTCGACGCTCAATTGCGGTCTTGCCGACGATTCTGATTCGAATTCCAACCTCTTGCTCGTCTCACTCGGCTTTTTCTCCATCGTGAGGATCGAGAGACCTGCACAATACCTGATCTCCGCGGTAGAGTATTGCGTTCCCGAAAAGGAGTGCGAGATGCCGTCTGTCGAAGACCCGTGCAGTCTCTTCAAGCAGATGTCGTTTCCCACCTCCGAATTCTGTCCTCCGGCGATCCTTCCCAACAACGGAGCAGGCGGTGATAACGGAAAATGTGGCTGTCAGTAGATCCAATGTGATCAAAGGGTCTGTAGACCACAGAGGAGAAGTTACGTTTTCGCAACTTCTCCTCTGTTATAATATTATTTCAACGTAAGGACTACAGCACATTCCACACATTTGTCTATCAATACGTCACTGTTTAAAAATAAAGTATTGAACGGCATCTGTCCGCGTTCTATATATACCGAAGCAAACGTACCTTTCGACAAACCGCTCGTTCTGTTACCCGGGAGCAAGGTCGGGTGACCACTCGTTTTCTCAAAACAGAATGGAACAAAGACACCGTTCAAGCCTTTTTTACGCATACGAACGAGCTCGCGACACAGCTTATCGTATGCCTCTGCCGCAACGCTGTCGGAGATCTCGTATGCAGGGTATCCGGCAATCTTTTTGATACCGCTGTCGAACAAAGAGTTGACCTTATCGATAAGTTCGTCAGTACCTGCAAATCTGAATACCACTACAGCATCATCGATAACCTTTTTTGCGGACTCGTCTATCGCAAACTCAAAATAAATATTCGGAAAGTTATCTTTCAGTCGTACTGCTTCCTCTGCGGAGTCAGCGTGTACCTTAACGATGCTTCCGTACGGAACTTTTCGGAAGACTTCCGTATCCTTTGCAGAGTCGGCTATGTATACCTTTGAGTCGTTATCTGAGATATACTCCGTTTTTTCGGAGGTATAGAGATCGTATAACTCTTTGTATGCACGTGACAGATCCTGCGAATCGTATTTGGCGTAGGCATATCGGATCGATGTTGGCAGCTCCTTCGTCATTTCCGCACTCGGTGGCAGTGACTGTATCATATCGTACATCAGAGGATCGAGAGCGCGTACACTGCCGTCACGACTGTCTATCGCTACGGCTATTCCACATGACTTAAATGCGTGGATCATTTTTATCATCCTTTCATTGTATGATTATCGTGCGATTTTTCTACGTTTTATTTTATCCTTCCGTTTGTGACCGAGTATCGACCCGACAACGGAAGCCGGAAATACCAATAGAGTATATAGTATCGAGAGTGAAAGCTCCGTATACGAATTCGGAAACGGCAGCAGAGCAAGAAGACGTATCAATACTATCGTTATAAGACCGGACAACAGCCCTGACATGATACCATCGCCGGAGAGACGGACAGCCGCAAACCCACCGATAACAGCACTCAAATACAGCGCGCACAACGACAGAGGTAAGATCAGGCTATCAGGGTCAGCTGAATTGTAAGCGATCAAAGAAAACAGCAGGAGCAGTATCACGGCTGATGCTCCCCATGCTATCTGAGCCTTTACAGAGGAAAGAAAAAGACTTCTCTTGACTTCATGCGAGTTTTTCATAAGACCTCCGGTAATACGAAATAAAACGATATGTTCCATTCTATTCGTCGGACAGTATAAAAAGACCGCGATGAGGCAGAGAAGCCTCTAACTTATTCGGCATCTTCCGCGTGAACGTCCACGTTGCGTACAGCAGTGCGGAGGATACGAATCTTATTACGCTCGTTGCTCGTTTCGATGAGGACAGTTTCATCCTTGATAGAAACTATCTTTCCTATGATGCCGCCGATCGTAGTGATCTCATCACCGACCTGTAGACCGTTACGCATATCATTGGATTCCTTTTCCTGCTTCTTCTGAGGACGGTACATAAAGAAATAGAACACGGCTATCATAGCGACAAGCATAACGACTGTGGTTATCGCATTCGCGCCTGCCATATCAGCAGATTGAGTCGTTCCTGCCGTGCTTTCAAGAAAATAATACATGGATAGAACTCCTTGAAGATTGTATTTGCTTAATTATATAACAAAATCCTCCTCGTTTCAAGGACTTAGCATACGAATTCATAATAAGTTCAAATTTATCCTTACAGACGTATCCGTCCGAACGCTCCGAGAAGAGAGATCAACTCCAAATAATTTTTGTCGGATATCTCACAACCCGAACCACACGCCCACTGACCGGGATATGATGCCGCAAGATGCTCGACCTCTGTGTATATCTTAACAGGCTCTCCATCCGAAAAAAGCTCACCGCCAAGACCACCGAGGATCCGGATAGAACCGTTTGCTTCTTGCAGATGCTGCTCCGCGTTGTCTCTGGCATACCATCCGCTGTCACCGCGCCCAATAGCATCGGATAGACTACCGTCCATACGAATGACCGGAATTCGGTCGGAGCATGCTTCACCGTATACTGCGGCAGAGCATATAGAGGGGAAGGTCTCGGAAAATTCCAAGTCTGCACGTTGATCACATATCACGGCAAAGCCTATGTCATCACCGGCATAGGCTTCGGTGGCACGAAGAAGACGTTTCTTTTCATCGTAGGTGTAGGAACGCATATCACAGAAAACAACATCCGCACGGGTACGCCGTGAAAGAGATATCAGTGTATCCACATAAGCTTCGGGAGTGCTCCAAAGCTGTCTGCCGCGCCGCCATATGAGAGTTTCAACGTGTACTCTGTTTATAAAGGGCTCGAATAGTACGTTCTCGGTTCCAAGTCCGATCAGATAGTCTATAAAATATTTTTTGTTTTGCATAAACGATCTCTTTTCGTTGAATTTTGCTGAACACCGTCAAGGCTTCGGAGAGGCAGAGCCACATGATTATGTGATACTATTATCATACATTATATGGTGAAATTGTGGGCGTTATATTTCAAACATATGAACACACATTGAATTTTCGACGGTTCACCCGAAGTTTCATTTGACTTTTTGGCACATTTATGCTATAATGTTACTGTTATGAAACGGTTCTCGCTTGAATCAGACCGTTCGTGACCTCTATTCATGCGTTTATACTGCTGTAATAGGTATTATTTTTGAAAAAAGAATGGAGAAACAGACTATGAAAAGAGTAAAGGCGGCGTGCATCTGTCAGACACTGCACTTTATGCTGAAGGAAGAGATCGAGCATGAGCTTGCGGTAAGGCTAGTCAACGAAGAAGTGGCGCAATACAAGCTCGGACTGGAACGTAATCGAACCAAATATAAGATCGTGGAAGAAGCTGTTCAACCCGATGGTTCGGTCATAATGAAGATAATCAAGCAGTACAACCAAAGTGACGTTGGCGAGTATCTTGATTGATCTGTTGAGACTACGATCAACAGCTGCACCTTCGATGGCTTCACATTGAAGGTGCGTTTTTTATGTCGAACGCTCGAAAACAGCTTGTACTTTAGTAGAGATAGCGCAAAAGTGTGAATAAATTGTAAAATGAACAATTCTCTACTTGACCTTGTGAACACAATCGGATATAATATTACCACACTCGATATTTCGTAGAAGATCTTGTGTATAAAAACGCCAATTAAGGAGCTTTATTTATAATGGAATTCAATGAACGTCTGCGTATGCTCAGAAAAAGAGCCGGACTTACTCAAACAGAACTTGCGGAAGCAGCAGGAAGCACTATGCGTTCGATTCAGAATTATGAAGCGGGGAAGCGTTATCCGCAGAATATTGAGATCGCCAAAAAGCTCGCGGCAGCTCTCGGTGTTACCTCCGGAGAGCTTCTCGGAGAAGCCGGAGAACGTATCGTCGATGCAAGCGAACGCGGCGGTCAGGTCTCGGCTCGTGAGCTTCGTGAGCTTGTCGAGAACCTTTCATGCCTTTTCGCCGGCGGTGAGCTTACCGATGACGACCGTGACGCAGCAATGCAGGCTATGACCGAGGCGTATTGGATCGCTAAAAGTAATGCAAAGAAGTATTCAAATAAGAAATAAGACGGCGCTGAGGATCTGCCGTGACTGACTCTATTATAGAAAAAGCGAAAC
>CAYSKU010000154.1:0-6238 GCA_964431775.1 uncultured Ruminococcus sp.
TACAAGGTGAGCCGTGGACGTGGATGCAATCCGCACGGCGTGTGCTGAGGCAAAGTTCGGCTTTCTTTTTTCCGCGCCACCTTTTTATCGATGCAATCCGCACGGCGTGTGCTGAGGCAAAGTATGGTTTTTACGCTCGTTTTTAACCGATGCGCTAGATGCAATCCGCACGGCGTGTGCTGAGGCAAAGCCGACTGGTGGACACGGGTAATTGCGATAGACTAGATGCAATCCGCACGGCGTGTGCTGAGGCAAAGTCCGCGCAGACATAGAGTATCAACTGCATAGATCGATGCAATCCGCACGGCGTGTGCTGAGGCAAAGAATCCGCGTTTTGGGATTGTGTGATTATCAGTCCGGATGCAATCCGCACGGCGTGTGCTGAGGCAAAGGCAAATCCGACGACCTCGGTCACATCCTTGTCCATGATGCAATCCGCACGGCGTGTGCTGAGGCAAAGCTCTGAGCAATCCGCGAAAGTAGGGTTGTCTCTCGATGCAATCCGCACGGCGTGTGCTGAGGCAAAGATCTTCCGCGACTGCTATGTAATCTTGATACGTTTGATGCAATCCGCACGGCGTGTGCTGAGGCAAAGGCCTGTCAGGTTTTCCCACCTCTTGATAATCACATGATGCAATCCGCACGGCGTGTGCTGAGGCAAAGACGTATATATCGACATCGAAGGCAAAGAGCTGGAGATGCAATCCGCACGGCGTGTGCTGAAGAAAGAAAAAATTACAAATTATAGTTAAAAGCATGCACTTTCCAGACGCTTGTGATGTACGTTACACTTATTTTTAAGTTCTTCTATATAATCATATAAGGAGTAAAACTCAAAAAAAGAAGTGTCGAAACGTCTAATTTTGGAAATATTCCCTTCAGAGAGCAGAAACTTGATTTCATGAAGCTGACGTGAGTTTTAGTCTTACTTCGTACACCGTTAGGTTTTTCCTGTAGACTTCGCCTACGTAAATTGGGTAGGAGGAGTGAGAAATTAGAAATGGACGATTTTTTTGTCAGCTGAGGTGACGGCTTGGTCACACGTGAATAAGACTCCCTCTTGAAGGAAGCCTCGACTACTTGAAGTTGTATAGTAGAGAATTCAAACAAAATTTATTCATTCCTCCTCATTCGCGCAAACGCAAAACAGGACAGAAGATATCCCACGAAAGTAGAGACAGTGCAACTATTCCTGCACATTCTCCACTCTCGTGGGATATCTTTAACTTAAACTGAAAGTGCGCCGACTTAGCCTGTCGGCTCAGCGACCGCCGACACGGCGGGTTGACAGGATGGAGGGGGAAGTGGTATAATAATGTAGCATAATTTTAAGGATGGAGATCACGCCCACCGTTTTTTTGAGATACGGTGACAGACGTGACGTGGAGCTGCATATGATAAAGATAGAACGCACCTCGGTAATGAACCTCGAAAACGCTCTTCGCGGAATGCGTAATCCCATGAACAGCTGGTCGAAAAGTGACAGCCACTTCGATGACGACGGCAACTACAGCATAGGTGAGAACGACCTCGCACTCGCCGTCAGACTCGCCCGCGCCGGAAGCGATGACCGCAAGTACCTGCGCCAAATATTCGTCTCCGTTGACGTTACCGCACCTCTCTACTGGTGGAAGGAATACGATACCTATAAGGTCGGCACGGTCGCCAATTCCACAAGCACGATGCACAAGATACACTCAAAGCCATTCTCGCGTGACGATTTCAGCTGTGACCGTATGTCCGAGGTCGCGCTCTCCTGCCTCGACAGCGTCATAGCCGTCCTCGAGGAGCGCAGACAGAGGTTCATCGAGACAAAGGACACCGCCTACTGGCACGACATGATACAGCTCCTGCCCACCTCCTATGAGCAGATGCGTACCTGTACGCTCAATTACGAAAATCTTATCAATATCTACTACGCTCGCCGTTATCACAAGCTCCCCGAGTGGCGCACCTACTGCGACTGGATCGCCTCTCTGCCGTACGCTGACAGCCTTATCACAGGTCTGCACGACAGCTCAAGCCCTCTTTGATATTTGTAGGAACTCGTAAGACCGAACGACAGGCGCACTACAGAAATAGTTTTTTTTGGAACAAGATGATTCTACAAGAAACGAGGTATTGTATGACCGGAACGAATAGATCGACCGAGCTGTCTCCCGAAACGCGGACTAAGATAGGCAGAAATGCCGGTATCGTCGGAATAGGCGTGAATATCGCGCTGTTCGCAGTCAAGCTGACGGTCGGCGTACTCTCGGGAAGTGTCTCCGTGATCGCGGATGCGGTCAACAACCTGACAGATGCAGGCTCGTCTGTTTTAGTCATACTCGGCTACGCGATATCCGCAAAGCCTGCCGACCACGAGCATCCCTACGGTCACGCAAGGATGGAGTATCTCTGCGGACTGTTCATCTCAGTCATCATAACCTTCCTCGGCGCGGAGCTTTTCAAGACATCTATCGAAACGATACTCGACCACGAGGCAGTCGCCGCGTACAGTGCCGTGTCACTTTGCGTGATGCTCACCTCTGCGGCGGTCAAGGTGTTCCTCGCGCTGTTTTACAGAAGGATAGGGAAGCGTATCGATTCACAGGTGCTTCGTGCCTCCGCTACAGACAGCATAGGGGACGTTTGCGCGACCTCTGCGGTCATAGTCGGCATCCTGCTCACCCCGACGCTCGGCGCGGTCTCGGACGGTATATTCGGCTGTCTCGTTGCCGTATACATCTTCGTTATGGGTGTTAAGCTGATAATCGAGTCCTCGAACACGCTCCTCGGAGCTGCGCCCGACGTTGAGTTGGTCAAAAAAATGATAGCGAAGCTCCGTCCCTACGAGGGCGTCCTCGGGATACACGACCTCGTCATACACAATTACGGCGCGGCTCGGTACTTTGGGTCTGTGCATATCGAGATGGATGCAGAGCAGAGCATACTTGAATGTCACGATGTCATAGACAGGATAGAGAACGATTTCCGACGCGATATGGGTATAGACCTCGTCATACACCTTGATCCCGTGACCCTCAACGATGAGCGTATAAACGAGCTGAGAAGCACTGTGCGAGGGGTCGTTGACGAGCTGGCGGCAGAATTCTCGTCTCCGGTGTCGTTTCATGACCTCCGCGTAGTCTTCGGCACGAACACGACAGAGCTTCGCTTCGACCTTGCGATAGGTCACGATTTTCCGCTGTCGAACGAGGAGCTGGTCGAGATGCTACGTAGCGACATACGCGCAAAGCTCGGCGACAGCTACACAGCCTCCGTCACAGTAGACCGCGACTACACCACCGAGCGGTACGACGTGCATTGAGGTCGGGGAGACGTTGGAGAGACCTTTAAGTCTTTTTAGACGGTAAAGAAAGTCTAAACTTAAAGTAACGCGCTCTCCTTCAGGCAGACAAGCTGCCAGCTTCCTCCCGGAGGGAGCCTTATTCACGTCCGACCAAGTCGTCACCTCAACTGATAATATCTGTACAGATTAAATGATCGTGGGTTATCTTCCAATTTCGACTTCACGAACGCCGACTATACCTGCGGCGTCACGCCGCCGCGAACTTATAAAATATTTGAAAAAACTATTGACAAATAAATAAAAAAGCGGTATAATGTAAAAGAGGTAAAGACCGCAAGATCGATTTACCTTTGCCAAAAGCGAAGGGAGGGAATATAGGATGGCAGAGATCAGAGTAAAGGAAAATGAATCGCTTGACAGTGCTCTTCGTCGTTTCAAGAGACAGTGCCAGCGTTCCGGTATCCAGGCCGAGCTTCGCAAGAGAGAATGCTATGAGAAGCCCAGCGTAAAGAAGAAGAAGAAGTCCGAAGCTGCAAGAAAGCGTAAGTATAAGTAATATGTGATCGTGCAGTGCTACGGTTTTATTTATACGCAGATCAGACAGGGGGAGCATACCTTTTTAGGTCATGTCCCCCCTTTTTGATCGTTATATCAAGGAGCGACTTATGAAAAAAACAGAGGTAATGTTTTTCTTTGACACAGAGGATTTCACGTCCGAGACCTGCGCCGATGCAACGTTGCAGCTCGCACGTCTGCTCGAAGACGAGGGGGTCATAGGACATTTCGCCATAGTCGGACTTTTCGCAAAGCAGCTCACGAACTGGGGAAGAAGTGACGTGATACAAGCTCTGCATTCGCACATCATAGGGCATCACACCTACGGTCATTCTCTCCACCCGACAATAGTCGAGATGAGCGAGGGCGAGGACTACACGACGGCGTACCGCCGGGTCATGGAAAAGGAGGCCCTTGCGCTCGACATGATAAAAAAGCATCTCGAGACAGACGAGGTACTATTCGCAGTCCCACCGGGAGACAGCGAATCCTACGTTGCCAAATATTGCTATGATAAGCTCGGTATTCCGTTCTACTGCGGAACGGTCGTTCACGATGCCCGAAACTCTCTTGTGGAATATTGCGGAATGAAGCACATAAATTATACGGAGAGCTTGGAGGAGATGTACATATACGAGTCACAAGAGAACGAAGACATACTCGACTTTCTTGCGACACACGACCGCGTCATCGTGTACACTCACCCGAACATAACGGTCAAGCGTGAATTTTGGGATCAGCTCAATTACAAGCACGCCAACCTTCGCGAATACGGTGACTGGGTCGAAGCCGAGGACAGGACTCCCGAGGAGATCGCAGAGCTGCGCGATAAGTTCCGCGGTCTGATACGTGCGCTGAAAAATGACGACCGGTTCGAGATCACCGACCTGCGTAAGCTAAAGTCTCGCCTTGATAAACGTCCCACAAAAACGATAACAAGGTCGGCTCTTCCCGAGATAAAGGCTTCCCTTGAAGCCCACCTTGCACCGCCTCGTGACGGCTCGTACAGCGTTTCGGAGGTGTTTATGTCCTGCGTAGAGCTTCTTCGCGGCGGCACACTGTCGCCTGACACGCCAACGCACGGCTTTCTGTACGCTCCACAGGGGATAACTACGAAAATAACTCTCACGAGAGACGAGATAGTGACAGCCGCACGAGGCATAGACAGGGATTCGTTCATACCGGCATCGATAAAGGTCGGAGAAGTAGATGTTGGTCCTGCCGACCTTCTATTTGCAATGCTCGAGGTACTCACCAAAGATACGAACGAGATCACGCTCGAACCGAGGATACAGGAGGTCGATATGACCGACTTTCCCGAGCTTCGCGACTTTCACATGAGCAGTGAGACGTGGGTACACGCATACGACTTTGGTGACGAGTACGTCTCCGACCGTCTGCGACTTCAATCGTGGACTCTGCGCTATTGTGAGTCTTAGCTCTTGTTTGAAAAAAGTCGATATGCACTCCGGTCTTTTGAAGAAGTCCTAACGAAAACAAATAAAATCTCATAAAAATTTCGTATTTCTATTGACTTGTTACGATAATATTGCTATAATAAACGCGACAAGGGTCGCTCCCCTCACCGTTTGACAACGTGAAACGAGCTATGATCCGAAGAACGGTCGTCCGTCAGACTGAGTGGATCTAAACAACACAAGGACGGAGAAACGGAGTATAATTATGGCAAAGGTTTTAAAGGTCGCTTTCATCGGATGTGGCGGCAGAAACGGCGCACACGTTCAGAAGTGCATGATGGATCCCGACCTCGAGTATGTCGGCTTCTGTGACCCCGACGAAAGTCGTGCTGTAGGCTACGCAAACAGAATAGGCGTATCTCCCGAGGGAAAGATCTTCAAGGATTACAAGGCTCTCCTCGCAAACACCACTCCCGATGTTATCTTCATGGCAGTTCCTCCGCATATGCATGGTGAGATCGAGCCTGCTATCATCGAGCGCGGTATCCCGTTCCTTATTGAGAAGCCCGTTGCGCTTGAACTCAAGACCGCTGAGGGCATCCTCGCGCAGATCAAGGCAAAGAACCTTATCACAGCCGCAGGCTTCCAGGACAGATATCAGAACCTCACCCAGATCATGAAGGACTACATAAAGGACAAGGAAGTAGGTCTCGTATCCGGCGCATGGTTCGGCGGTATCCCCGGTGTGTGGTGGTGGAGAAGAATGGAGACCTCCGGTGGTCAGGTAGTTGAACAGAACATCCATATCTTCGACCAGGCACGTTACCTCTTCGGTGAGCCTCTGTACGTTAACTGTGCAGGCGCACGTGGTATCGTAAACGGCGATGATGAGAAGTACAACGTCCCCGGCTACAACGTACACGACTATTCCTCCGCAGTTATCAAGTTCAAGAGCGGCGTTGTTGCGAACATC
>CAYSKU010000155.1:0-6222 GCA_964431775.1 uncultured Ruminococcus sp.
GAGACCTTTCCTTAAAAGGTCTCCCCGAGCGTTCCCCCGAGAATAAAAATAAAAACAGATCCTGTTGTCGTGCCGATCTGAGAAAGGCAGTGTACCCATATGACAATGACGGAAAAGGAGCTTCGACGTGACGTCCGCTCACCGAGCGGTGTCTACTTCCTCTACGGTGACGAGGACTACATGAAGAACCACTACGCCGCGCAGATTCGCGATGCCGTCCTTTCGGACGCGGAGCTTGCGCCCTTTAACCACGTCCGCTTCTACGACGACAGCTACGCTATCGCCGACGTTCGCGAGGCGATCTTCGCGCCCCCCGTCATGGCGGACAAACGGCTCGTCGAGATCTTTTTCGCCGACCTCGACCACACCCTCACCGACAAAGGCAAGACGACACTTGTCGATATGCTAACAGAGATATACGGAGAGGGGAGCGGCACTGTCGGGGAGACGACAGTTTTAGTCATACGTGCGGCGGCGGACGGCTTTGAGGCAGGGACGGCGAAGAGGCCGTCGTCGTTTTTGAAGAAGATAGAGAAGGTCGCGAAGGCGGTTCGGGTAGACTGTCAGACGGATGCGTTGCTGTACCGTTGGCTCGAGCGACACTTTGCGGAATACGGGCTGGTCATGTCGCCGGAGGCGGCGGCACTGATGATGAACAAATGCGGACGGTCGATGTACCGTCTGTCGGGTGAGCTTGCGAAGACGGCGGCGTACACGGCGGAGTCGGGTCGGCGCGAGGTGACGGTCGAGGACGTTGAGCTGACGGTGACGCGCACGGACGCGGACGACGCCTTTCGTTTAGCGAACTGCATACTTGAGGGGAACGTTCGTGAGGCACTTGACGCGCTTGGTGTAAAGAAGCGGCGCAAGGAAGAGCCGCACTTCGTTCTGGCGCAGATAACGCGAGTTTTCTGCGATCTTGCGGTGGCGGCGCACGCGCAGGAGGACGGTCTGTCGTGTGCGGAGTTTGCGGCGAAGCTGAAGATGCACACGTACCGTGCAGGGATGTACTGGAGTGCCGCAAGGGGACGTTCGGTCGAGGCGATCGACCGTGCGGTCGAGCGTTGTGCGGCAGCCGACCGCAAGCTCAAGACGACCCCCCTCGGCTACGCCATCCTCGAACGCCTGATCTGCGGTGCAGCCTGAGGCGGTCTGAGACCGCAAACAGTCATCGGCGTTCGTGAAGTCGAGGTTGAAAGCGATCCCACGACAATATTATTGGTGCAGATTTTCGAACGGACATAGAGAAAAACGAGGGTAGAGTTACTTCACCATCGTGGGTTATCTTTGAATTTCGACTGAACTAACGCCGATGACCGTCTGTCGGCTCAGGCGACCCGCCGCCGGTCTGCACAAGACAAAATTTCAGCCTACAACCTACAAAAGAAAGACCTACTACATATGATAAAGCTCAATATACCCATCGTCGTTGAGGGAAGATACGACAAGATCAAGATCAAGTCCGTCGTAGACGCGGTCGTTATCGCGACAGACGGCTTCGGCGTGTTCAACAACGCCGAAAAACGCGCACTCATCAAGCGGCTCGGCGAACGCGGTGTCATCATCCTGTCCGACAGTGACGGCGGCGGTCGCCTGATACGTTCGCACCTGCGCGGTATGCTCGGCGGTATTACCGTCTACGACCTCTACACTCCGCAGATCGTCGGAAAGGAACGGCGCAAGGTCGCACCGTCAAAGGAGGGCTATCTCGGGGTCGAGGGAGTTCCTGCGGAGGTACTGCGTGAGCTGTTCGAGCGGTTTGCCGCCGCGCACCCCGAGCTATGCGACAACGCGGACGCGGACGTTGGCTCGACTGCCGCAGGTACGCCTGTGACGAACGCATTACTGTACGAGCTTGGTCTGACGGGGCATGAGAACTCGGTCGCGCTGCGAGACGAGGTAAGTCGTCGGCTCGGTCTTCCGGCAGGAATGTCCGCGAAGGCATTCATCGAAGCCGTGAACCTCATCTCCTCCTCCGAAGCTCTCCGCCATATAGTCATCGGGGCGGCTGAGCCGCCGAGCGGTCATCGGCGTTCGTGAAGTTGAAATTGGAAGATATCCCACGACAATGTTATTGGTGCAGATTTGGTCTATAGACCGCACATTTTTTTAATGCGGTCTGAGACCGCAAACAGTCATCGGGCAGCCTGAGGCTGCGCGCATGAATCGGCGTTCGTGAAGTTGAAATTGGAAGATATCCCACGACAATATTATTTGTGCGGATTTGGTCTGCTGACGGCTTGTAAAGTTTAAACTTTACATGAGAAAAAAAGACAGGGAACGTCCGCGGACGTTCCCTGTCTTTTTATTTACTTTGTTTTACGTCACGCCGACCCGTCAGCCGACCCAAACCTGTACAAATGATATTGTCGTGGGATATCTTTCGATCTAAACTGAAAGTGCGCCGATGACCGCTTGTCGGCTCAGCCGACCTTATTTGTCGCCGAAGTATCTCTTGAGGAGTCCGGCGAATGCCTTGCCGTGACGTGCCTCGTCCTTCGCCATCTCGTGTACAGTGTCGTGGATAGCGTCAAGGTTATTCTGCTTTGCCAGCTTCGCAAGCTCAAACTTGCCCGCCGTTGCACCGTTCTCGGCTTCAACGCGAAGCTCGAGGTTCTTCTTCGTGGAGTCGGTAACGACCTCGCCGAGAAGCTCCGCAAACTTTGCCGCGTGCTCCGCTTCCTCGTATGCCGCCTTCTCCCAGTACAGTCCGATCTCCGGATAGCCCTCGCGGTGCGCTACCCTTGCCATAGCAAGATACATACCTACCTCGGTGCATTCGCCCGTGAAGTTTGCGCGAAGACCGTCGATCACTTCCTGCGGTACGCCCTCAGCCTTGCCGATGCCTACCTCATGCTCAGCTGCCCACGTCATCTCGGTCTCGGTGACCTCAACGAACTTTTCGCCCGGTGCCTTGCAAAGAGGACATTTGTCGGGACGTACATCACTTTCAACGATCTCACCGCAGATAAGACATTTCCACTTCTTCATATTTGTTTCTCCTTTTTCTTTCCGAAAATTGTTTTTTGCTTTATTGGTTTATTTTTTTGCTTTGTCGTTCCGCTGCGGACTCATCCTGCGCCGCCGCTCTTCTGGCAGTCGGTACACAGTCCGCGAAGCTCGATCGTGACCGAATCCACGCGGAAGCCGCCGGCGTCACGTATGTGCGCCGCAAGCTCCGGCTCACGGTCGAACCAAACGTCGTCAACACGCCCACAGCGTTTGCACAGTATGTGACTGTGCGGAAACAGCGTTACGTCGAAGCGGTCGTCCTCGTTTGAGAAGTGAAGACGTTGCAGCTCGCCGTCGTCCGCCATTGATGAGAGGACGCGGAAGACCGTCGCCCGCCCGATATCGGGATCGATGCTCTGCACCTCACGGAGTACCATACCGGCTGAGGCATGGCCGTTCAGCCGTTTCAGTGCATCGAGTATCAGTCTCTTTTGGACGGTGCTTCTGCGCTTCACACCTTTGCTCTGCTCGGATGTCATATGCCTACCGCCCATCGTATATTGATTTCTTATTGAGATGCAGTCTCTTTAAGATGATCATATTATACCACAAAAAAGAGAAAAGTCAAGGGTATTTTTTGATTTTTTTAAAATTTATCGCCCGAGCCGGTCGGCTGAGCCGACAAGCATGAATCGGGGCGGCTGAGCCGCCGGGCAGTCATCGGCGCACTTTCAGCGTAGGTTGAAAGAGATACCACGACAATATTATTTGGTGCAGACTTGTCTGCTGACATTTTGTCTTATGCAGACCGCAAACGGTCATCGGGTCGGCTGAGCCGGTCGGCTGAGCCGACAAGCATGAATCGGCATTAGTTCAGCTGAGATCGGGAGATATCCCACGACAATATTATTTGGTGCAGACTTGTCTGCTGACATTTTGTCTTATGCAGACTGCTTGTTATCTATAGACTTTTTGTCTTGTGCAGACTGCCCGTTTTTTTAATATGTTGGAAACGCAAGCGTTTCCTTCATTTGATGCCCCTCCGCGGGGCGGCGCAGAAGTTCAGACACTACGTGTCTGGGACTTAGTCGAAGCCCCCTTGTGAATCTTTGTGTGCCGGTTCCTCACAGGAACATAAAATAAAAGGGAACGCCGCGGCGTTCCCTACCTTTTTTTCCTTTACGTGTGGTCTGCACAAGACAAAAAGTCTGTAGACAAGTTTGCACCAAATAACATTGTCGTGGGTTGTCGTGCGCCATCGACTTCACGAATGCCGATGACCGCCCCCCGGCTCAGCCGGGTTAGCCGAGCTTTTGGTAGTCTTCGATGCAACGCTGGAGCCTCTTGTTGATAACGTTCTTCTGGCTCTCGTAGTACGATGCAAACGCACCGTTGTTGTTCGAACCGTATACGGCATTCGTGAAGATCGAACCGATACCAAGCTCCTTGTCAGCCATCATGATGAACGACGAGCTGATGTGATCGTAGATTATGTCTACCATCTGCGCGTCCTCAAGACCGTCGGAATACTTGACCTTGAGCGCAGTGTCGTACCACGCCGGTACGACCTTGCGGTACGACTCGGCACAAAGCGCCTCCATTACCGCGCATACCGCGTCAAGCTTCTCAGCCGGTGCGGATACCGGAACACCACCGCCGTTTCCGTTGACCGTGCCTGCCGCAGACATATAGTCAAGCTCCTCGGAGAGCTTCGGATACGGAAGCATTCCGTAGTCAAAGTTAACGTCACGCAGCTGGTGCGCCGTCGAGAACTGACCGGGCAGGAACAGCGACGTCTGCTTTATAAAGGTGTCCTGCTTGTTTCCCTCAACGGAGATGTTGTCCGAATACAGAAGCCTGTACAGCGTCTCACCCCACTTTATGCTTTCCTCCGTCATAAGCTCGAGGACCGGATAGCCGTCCGCATCACGTGAGCTGAACGTAAGTCCCGTGGACATCGACATATGGTTCGGTATGCCCCACTGCTCGTAGCGGAAGCCGTAGATATCGCCGTCGTCTGCCTTGCCGTCACCGTTCGTGTCGGTGTAGACGTTCGCACAGTAGTCAGCAAACACATCGTACGTCCACGTTCCGTCAAGCACCTGATCGTACAGCTGTCCGACATCGCCGAAATAGTTCGTGTACAGCTGCTTGTTGAAGTACATCGCGGATGCACCGAGCATACAGGTGAGGAACAGGTCGCCGTTCAGGAAGTAACGCTTGGAATTGTCGATAGAGCCCTGCTCCATCATCTCCGTGTACCACCACGGCTGGTCGAGGTCGATGTAGTCGGAAAGGGTCATGAGGTCGTAGTAGTAGCCGCGTATGGACTGCTGCCACAGACGTGAGCTCTCCTCAACGATCATGTCGTAGTCGCTGACACCTGCCTGTAGAGCGATCGATACCTCGTTCGGGAAGCCGTCCCAGCCGGCATCACCGGCGATCCAGTTGAGCTTTACGCCGAGACGATCCTCGACCGCGATGTTGCGGTTGAATATCGCGTCCATGACAACGTCACCGCTCAGCTCACCGATACAGTCGTAATTGAGGGTGTCGTCATTGCCGAAATGGAAGATATTGATGGTCATTCCGTCAAACTTCAAGTCATCGGGAAGACTGTCGGGGGTATTTGCACGGGTGATCTCGGTCTCGGGAGCGACCTCACCACCGTCCTCGGAGGTAGGGGTAACGCTTCCGGAGTCTGCGCCGTCGTCCGTGACCTCACTGTCCGCACAGGAGGAGAAGGTCGGAGCGAGCATGAGGAGGCATAGCAGCATTGCAATAGCTTTCTTCATAAAGGTACACCTTTCTTTCTGAAAATATGTCTTCGTCTATAGTATGTCGCGTGGAACGAAGTTCCATTTATATTATACATTTCTTTACCGAGATTGTCAACCGCAGACTGACCTGTCGGCATGAATTTTGTCTTTAGCAGTCTGCTTGTGGTCTATAGCAATTTTGTCTTATGCAGACCGCACGTAGGGAGAGGATACCGAGGGTGACGTGATTTTGTCGTATTTCTTCATTTGTCGGCTACACGCAGATCAGGCTCCCTCCGGGAGGGAGCTGTCTGCGAAGCAGACTGAAGGAGAACTCGTTATAATAGATCTGCACCAATAATATTGTCGTGGGATATCCTTCGATCTAAACCGAAAGTGCGCCGATTCATGCCTGTCGGCTCAGCCGACCCGATGATCGCCTGTCGGCTCAGCCGACCGCGCTCTCCTTCCACCGCTAACGCGGTCCCCCTCCCTCCCGGAGGGAGGCTCA
>CAYSKU010000156.1:0-6204 GCA_964431775.1 uncultured Ruminococcus sp.
TGTGCGCATCGGGCAGGTCATCGGCACGGTGAGCACAAGTGCCATCGTTGAGAGCGCACTTGCACCGCATGTGCATTTCGCGGTCACCGTTTCGTCTGACGAAGGCGTTATACTTGCGTAAACGTCCGAGTATCCAAAGGAATGCTGCATATGAAAAAAACAAAGATCGCCGTTTTCGTTTCGGGCGGCGGAACAAATCTACAGGCGTTGATCGACAGAGCCGAGTCGGGAACTATGCCGCACTGCGACATATGTCTCGTACTCTCTTCAAATCCCGAGGCATACGCTCTGACACGTGCGAAGGCACACGGTATCGCCACAACGGTAGTATCGCGTAAGGAGCATCGTGAGGACTTCGAAGAATGTATCCTGCGTGAGCTTGAGGCACACGAGATCGATATGATAGTTCTTGCCGGCTTCATGAGTATCCTTTCGGCTGACTTTACGGATCGTTATGCAGAGCGTATCATAAACGTTCATCCGTCTCTCATCCCTTCGTTCTGTGGCAAGGGCTTCTACGGTCTGCGTGTTCACGAGGCGGCTCTCGAGTACGGTGTTAAGGTAACAGGTGCTACGGTGCATTTTGTGAACAGTATACCGGATGGCGGTCGTATCATCATGCAAAAGGCAGTATATATTGAAGAGGACGATACGCCGGAGACCTTACAGCGTCGTGTCATGGAGGAAGCCGAATGGCAGATACTCCCCGAGGCGTGCGAAAAGATCGCCGCCGAGCTTGCGGCAGAGCATCAAAAAAACAAAAACTTATTCTGACAGGTGGTATAAAAATGGAGCAGATCGATACTTACAAGATACACAGCATCAAAGATGTTCTTTTCGGAAATCCGTATGTCGGTCGTGGGATCATGATCGGTTCTACCTCCGATTCAAGATACGCCGTGTTCGCTTACTTTATCATGGGACGCAGTGAGAACAGCCGCAACCGTGTATTTATTCCCGAGGGACGTGACATGAAGACTCATCCGTATGATGCGTCGAAGCTCGAAGACCCGTCTCTCATAATCTACTACCCGATACGTGACCTCGGTAAGATAGTCATCGTAACGAACGGAGATCAGACCGACACTGTCCGTGACGTTATCCTGAGCGGCGGCACGTTCGAGCAGGCTCTCGATACACGTGTATTCGAACCCGACTTCCCTAACTGGACTCCACGTATATCCGGAATACTGTACCTCGGTGACGGCTCGTTCAGATATAAGATGAGCATACTCAAGTCTGTCGATGCCGCCGGCTCCGATTGTGTACGCAATACCTTCTCCTACCCCCAGAAAGCCGGACTCGGTCACTTTATCCATACCTATGTGACTGACGGAGATCCGATCCCGACCTTCTGCGGAGAGCCGGAGCGTATCGCGATACCCGACGATATCGACACCTTTACGCAGTCTATCTGGGATGACCTTGACAGTAATAACAAGATATCCCTTTACACCAGATATATCGACCTCACGACAGGTGAGATCACAGAGCGTCTTATCAATAAGCATACGTTATAAGCATAAGTGCGGAGTGAAGAAAGGATACGATGGATCATGAAAGAATTTGAACTGAAATATGGCTGCAACCCCAATCAGAAGCCCTCGAAGATATACATGAGGGATGGCGGTGAGCTTCCGATAGAGATACTCAACGGACGTCCGGGCTACATAAACTTCCTCGATGCCTTCAACAGCTGGCAGCTCGTTCGTGAGCTCAAGGAAGCGACCGGTATAACCTGCGCTACATCCTTTAAGCATGTTTCCCCGACCTCTGCCGCACTCGGCTTCAAGCTCGATGACGACATGAAGAAGATGTGCTTCGTTGACGATATCGAAGGACTTGACGATTCTCCCCTTGCCTGCGCTTACGCAAGAGCCAGAGGAACAGACCGTATGTCCTCGTTCGGAGACTGGATCGCACTCTCCGATGTCTGCGACGTCACGACCGCTTCGATCATCAAGCGTGAGGTCTCCGACGGTATCATAGCCCCCGGCTATACTCCCGAGGCTCTTGAGCTTCTGAAGTCCAAGAAAAAGGGTGCGTACAACATCATAAAGATAGACCCCGATTACGTTCCGGCTCCCATCGAGACCAAGGAGGTATTCGGTGTGACCTTCGAGCAGGGTCGAAATAACTATAAGATATCCGCGGATGTCCTCGGTAACGTGGTCACGGAAAACAAGGATATCCCCGAGTCTGCAAAGCTCGACCTGATCGTTGCGCTCATCACGCTCAAATACACTCAGTCGAACAGCGTTTGCTATGCAGTTGACGGACAGGCTATCGGCGTAGGCGCAGGTCAGCAGTCGAGAATACACTGCACACGTCTTGCCGGACACAAAGCAGACATATGGCACCTCCGCCGTCACCCGAAGGTCCTCGCACTTCCCTTCCTCCCCACTCTCGGCAGACCCGACCGTGATAACGTTATCGATGTATATATCTCCGATCAGAATGAGGATGTCCTCGGAGATGACGTATGGCAGAATTATTTCACGACTCGTCCCGAGGAGCTGACACGTGAAGAAAAGAAGGAGTTCCTTTCAAAGATCACAGGCGTTGCTCTCGCTTCCGATGCGTTCTTCCCGTTCGGCGACAATATCGAGCGTGCAAGAAGAAGCGGTGTCTCCTATATTGCAGAGCCCGGCGGAAGTGTTCGTGACGACAACGTCATAGAAGCCTGCAACGGCTACGGTATCGCGATGTGCTTCACCGGTATGCGCCTGTTCCACCATTGATCGTATAGGAGGAATATTATGGATATTATCGTTATAGGCTCGGGTGGACGTGAACACGCCATAATAAAAAAGCTCTCCGCATCTGATGCGGTCGATAGGATATACGCACTTCCCGGAAACGGAGGTATGACTGAGGCTGAATGTGTGGATATCGGCGCAAAGGATATTCCTGCGATTGTAGAGTTTGCTAAGACACACGATATAGGCTTCGCTGTCGTTGCACCGGACGACCCGCTCGTACTCGGATGTGTCGATGCATTGGAGGAGCTTGGTATTCCCTGCTTCGGACCGTGCGCTGCTGCCGCGCAGATCGAGGGCAGTAAGGTATTTTCGAAGAATCTGATGAAGAAGTACGGCATTCCGACCGCCTCCTACGAGGTATTCGAGTCGGCAGCCGAGGCTTACGAATACATAAAGGACTGTCCGCTTCCGATAGTCATAAAGGCTGACGGTCTTGCACTCGGAAAGGGCGTCCTGATCTGCATGACTCGTGCGGAAGCCGAGAACGGTCTTCACGAAATAATGGAGGACAAGGTCTTCGGCGCAAGCGGAAATCGCGTGGTCATCGAGGAGTTTCTTGAGGGTCCCGAGGTATCTGTACTGTCGTTCACCGACGGAAACGTTGTCGTACCGATGGTATCCTCTATGGATCACAAGAGGATAGGTGATAACGACACAGGTCTGAACACAGGCGGTATGGGAACGATCGCACCGAACCCCTACTATACTCCCGAGATAGCCGAGGAATGTATGGAAAAGATATTCCTCCCGACTATTCGTGCAATGAAGGCTGAGGGACGTACCTTCAAGGGCTGTCTGTATTTCGGCTTGATGCTGACAAAGAACGGTCCAAAAGTCATAGAGTATAACTGCCGCTTCGGCGACCCAGAGACGCAGGTCGTCCTTCCCCTCCTTGAGACCGACCTGTTCGAGATAATGCAGGCTGTCGCGAACGGCACTCTCGAAAATGTTGACATAAGGTTCAAGGATGCAAGTGCTTGCTGTGTGATACTTGCTTCAAACGGCTATCCGAAGAAATACGAAACAGGTCTTCCAATCACCCTCCCCGAAGAGCCGAAGCACGGTGCGGAGATATTTATCGCAGGAGCGCGAATGAAGGACGGCATCCTCGTGACAGGCGGCGGTCGTGTTCTCGGAGTGACCGCAGTTGCGGAAACTCTCGAACTGGCCGTAAAGAACGCCTATGAAGCTGCCGAGGACGTGAGATTTGAGGGTGCATACAAGAGAAATGACATTGGTAGGCGCGCCCTGCAATGCAAATAAGAGGTGTATTGGAATGGTATATAGAATTTATGTTGAAAAGCGTGAAGGTCTCACAGTCGAGGCAGATGCGCTGAGATCGGATATCGTGTCTTTCCTCGGCATAGGTTCGCTGACGGGAGTCCGTCTTCTGAATCGCTATGACGTTGAGGGTATAGAACCTGAGCTTTTCGAATACGCAACGTCAACGGTCTTCTCCGAGCCGCAGGTCGATGTAACGTATCGTGAGCTTGAGGCAGGAGAGAACGATACCGTGTTCGCGGTCGAGTATCTGCCCGGTCAGTACGACCAGAGAGCAGACTCCGCATCACAGTGTATCCAGATACTCTCGCAGGGTATCCGTCCGACTGTACGTACAGCAAAGGTATACATCCTCTCCGGTGAGCTTACCGAGGAAGAGATAGCTACCGTCAAAAAGTACGTCATCAACCCTGTGGAGGCTCGTGAGGCTTCTCTTGAGAAAAAGGAGACTCTCAGCATCGTTTACGATACTCCCGCAGATGTCGCTGTCCTCGACGGCTTTATCGATATGACCGAGACTGACCTTGCGGACTTTATCGCAAAGTACGGTCTTGCAATGGACGAGGATGACCTGCGCTTCACTGTCGGTTATTTTAAGTCCGAGAGCCGTTGCCCGACCATCACCGAGATAAAAATGATCGATACGTACTGGTCGGATCACTGCCGTCATACCACCTTCCTCACGACTATCGACAGCGTTCATTTCGAGGATCCGCTCCTTGCATCCGCTTTTGACGAATATAAGGCTGTTCGTGTAAATCTCGGTCGTGAACAGAAGCCGATCACGCTCATGGATATTGCCACAATTGCAGTACGTGAGCTCAAGGCGAACGGAAAGTTGCCAAAGCTCGATGAATCCGAGGAGATCAACGCCTGCACGGTCAAGATAGATGTTGACGTTGACGGTGAGACCGAGAAGTGGCTCCTCCTCTTCAAGAACGAGACTCACAACCATCCGACAGAAATAGAACCGTTCGGCGGTGCGGCTACCTGTATCGGCGGTGCTATCCGTGACCCTCTGTCCGGACGTTCCTATGTTTATGCCGCAATGCGTGTGACCGGCGCGGCTGACCCGACTAAGCCTATCGCTGACACTCTTCCGGGCAAGCTTCCGCAGAAGAAGCTCGTTACGACTGCCGCCGCAGGCTACAGCTCCTACGGTAACCAGATCGGACTTGCCACAGGTCTTGTTGACGAGCTGTACCACCCGGGCTACGCCGCAAAGCGTATGGAGATCGGTGCGGTAGTCGCCGCAGCTCCCGAAAAGAACGTTCGGCGTGAATGCCCCCTGCCCGGAGATATCGTCATCCTCCTCGGCGGTCGCACGGGACGTGACGGCTGTGGCGGTGCTACAGGCTCGTCTAAGTCGCATAACCTCCATTCTCTCGAATCCTGCGGTGCCGAGGTACAAAAGGGTAACGCTCCCGAGGAGAGAAAGCTCCAGAGACTTTTCCGTGATCCCGAGGCTTCACGTCTGATCAAGCGCTGTAACGACTTCGGTGCAGGCGGTGTGTCGGTCGCGATAGGTGAGCTCGCGGACGGTCTCTCGATATACCTCGACAACGTTCCGAAAAAGTATGACGGTCTTGACGGTACGGAGCTTGCGATCAGTGAGTCACAGGAACGCATGGCAGTCGTAGTCGCTCCCGAGGATGTCGAACACTTCTGTGCGCTTGCAAGTGCCGAGAACCTTGAATCTACAGTTGTTGCTCACGTTACGGAGGAGCCGAGGCTCGTCATGACGTGGCGCGGCAAGAAGATAGTCGATCTATCCCGTGAGTTCCTCAACTCGAACGGTGCCGAAAAGCATATCGACATAGCTCCGGCAAAGCCCGAGGCATATTCAAAGCCTATCCCCACCGACTTTACGTCCGGTATGAAGGCTCTTGCCTCCGACCTCAACGTTTGCTCCAAGCGCGGTCTGTCCGAGCGTTTTGACTCCACTATCGGTGCAGGTACTGTACTCATGCCGTTTGGCGGTAAGTATCAGACTACTCCCACGCAGGTGATGGCACACAAGATATCCATAGAAAAGCACGATACCACCACAGTTTCTCTGATGTCGTGGGGCTACAATCCCTTTATCGCAGAAAAGAGTCCCTATCATGCGGCGTACCTTGCTGTCATCGAGTCTGTATCGAAGCTCATTGCGGCAGGTGCG
>CAYSKU010000157.1:0-6015 GCA_964431775.1 uncultured Ruminococcus sp.
GCCGCGATACTCGGCTCGAACAGAGCGCGTACAGAGTCACCGCTCGACACACGCTATACAGAGCATTATTTCGCCGTGACGAACGGCACGAACGCCGAATAGTGCGGCAAAGGAGGAGCTATGATCCGTCTTGAGGAGGCAGAGCTTGAACGTCAGGTCATCGAAACGGGCTACGAGATAGCAGTTCCGTTCGAAATGAACAGCATAGTGGGAGGCGGACTTGAGCTTCTCGTCTACTCGTTCTGTGAGAAAACAGCCGAGGAGTTCGAAAAACGCTTCTGTAACGACCCAACGTCCGAGGAAGCGAAGGAGTTTCTGTACGAGAGGATATCGCCGATCATGCGCTCCCTCGACTATCGCTGTGACGATGCGCTCGACGTTATATATTACGAGTTTCACGCAGAGCCCGGCGACACAGTGTCCGCCGAGCTTATCGACGAATGCGATATCGTTGACGACCTGTCGGGCGAGCGGTACTGTGATCTGCCGCTTGACGAGTTCGAGTTTCTCGAGACCGACCCGTGTGACCGTATGGCGATACTTCGCCGTGACGGTATGGTCGTCTGCTACGCAGGACTAAACGATGTCTGCGAGAACGACGGCTACTATGAGATCACGGTCGAATGTGAGGAGGACTATCGCGGACACGGCTACGCAAGTGCCTGTGTTGCGGCTCTGACACGGCACATCCTTTCGCACGGCGAGAGGGTAAAGTACATCTGCACGAGCGACAACGTTGCCTCCATACGTACAGCGGAGGCTGTCGGCTTCAAGAGCTACAAGGTATGTATGCCGTTCGTCTGCTTCAAGGAGCAGGACGATAACGAGAACGAAAACGAGGAAGAATGAATAAGTCCCGAAGGAAGGGAGCTGTTATATAGATGGCATATGATGCAGGTATGCTCCGTTTCGTCATACACGAGATAAACGAGCGTTTGATGAACGGAAAGGTAGACAAGATATATCAGCCGTCACGTGACGAGGCGATATTCGTCATACGCTGTGGCGGCGAGGAGCATAGGCTCCACATAAACGCAGGCGGCGGTGCGCGTATGAACCTTACCGCGCTGAAGCCGGAGAATCCGGCAACACCGCCGATGTTCTGTATGATGCTTCGAAAGCACTTTCAGGGGGCGCGCTTTGCCGGAGCGGAGCAGCTCGGCTTCGAGCGTGCCGCAAGGCTGACGTTCGACACTCACGATGACCTCGGCTTCGCAACGAAAAAACACGTCATATGTGAGCTGATGGGACGTTTTTCGAACATCATCATCACGAATGCGGAGGACAGGATAATCGGTGTCCTGAAGTCCATAGACTTTACGACAAGTGAAAAGCGTCAGGTGCTGTCGGGGATGAAGTACGAGCTTCCCCCGAAGCAGGACAAATACGATCCGCTCTCTGACGAGACGGACGAACGCTTCTTTAAGAAGCTGGCGGCGGCGGCAGACCCCGACAAGTCTGCCGAAAAGTTTCTTATGTCGAATTTTGCCGGACTATCTCCCCTTATCGCACGTGAGATAGTCTTCCGTGCGGCAGGACACACGGACGCGACCATGCACGAGGCTTCACGTGAGCTTTGGCGTATGTTCGAGCAGATGATAGAGTCGATAAAGAGCTGCGAGGGAGTGCCGTGTCTCGTGCGTGACGCGGACGGTATCCCTGCGGAATATGCGTTCACGGAGATCAGGCAATACCGCACAGCAGGAAGCAGCTCCATGACGTTCGAGCTTCTTCCGACCTACGGTGAGCTGATCGACGAATACTTTGACGAGCGAAGCCGTAACGAGAGGCTTCACAGGCGTGCCGCCGACATATTCAAGCTGCTCTCGAATGCGGAGGCACGTATCACGAAAAAGCTTGCGATACAGAAGCAGGAGCTTGCGGACTGCGACAACGGTGACACGTTCCGTCTCTACGGCGACCTGATAACCGCGAACATATACCGTATGAAGCGCGGAATGAGCGAATGTGTGGTGCAGAACTACATGAGCGAGGAGGCGGAGGAGATCGCGATACCTCTTGACAAACGTCTTAGTCCGTCACAGAACGCGCAGGCGTACTACAAGAAGTACAACAAGTCGAAGGCGGCGAGGGTACACCTTACCGAGCAGCTGGAGCTTGCCGAGGAGGAGCTTGAGTACGTATACTCCGTACTTGATGCGCTGTCACGTGCGGAGGGGGAGCGTGAGCTGTCGGAGATACGAGCGGAGCTATATCACAGCGGCTACGCTTCGAGGATGAAGAACTACACTGAAAAGAAGCAGACCGCGCCGAGCATTGCGAGGTACGAGACGAGCGAGGGCTACACTGTCCTCTGCGGTCGAAACAACGTAGCGAACGACCATCTCACGACACGTCTTGCATCGCGCTCCGACTGGTGGTTCCACGTGAAGAATCAGCCGGGGTCTCACGTCGTCCTTGTCGAGAAGGAGGGTGAGGAGGAGCCGACCGAGCGAGCCTTCACGGAGGCAGCCGAGATCGCCGCGTACAACTCGAAGGCGCGTGGAGGTGTTATGATACCTGTAGACTACATGAAGGTCTCGAAGGTCAAGAAGCCTGCCGGAGCGAAGCCCGGTCTTGTCGTCTACACGACGAACTGGACAGCCTACGTCACCCCCGACGAAGATCGTATCGAGCAAATGAAGCGCAAATAGGCGGCGTGTCGCCGCAGACAGGCATCGGCGCACTTGAAGCTTAAACTGCAAGCGATCCCACGACAATATAATGTGGTGCATGGTGTGTGCAGGCAAATGTCGGCTGAGCCGACAGGCGGTCATCGGGTCGGCTGAGCCGACAAGCATGAATCGGCGCACTTGAAGCTTTGATCGTAAGATATCCCACGGCAATGTGATATGGTGCATGGTGTGGTACAGACAGGAAGTCATCAGTGGTCGTGAAGCCATGATAGGAAGATGACCCACGGTGGGAGTTTTGACAAACTATATTTTTATCTTCCGGTCTGCACTGTTTCTTGTAGATACATCTGACCAAAAAGGTTTGGAAGGGGTTCGGGGAGACCTTTCCTTAAAAGGTCTCCCCGAGCGTTCCCGGGTATGATACCGACACAACAAAGTGAAGCTTGACAAACGGAGGAAGTATGAAGGGCTTTGATTACAAGCACAGGATAACGATAGCGGGACATCGCGGAGACCCGAAGAACGCGCCGGAGAACACGCTTATATCGTTCAAGTCGGCGATAGAAAGGGGTGCCGACATGGTGGAGCTTGACGTTCACATGACTGCCGACCGTGAGATAGTCGTCATGCACGACCCGACGGTCGATAGGACGACAGACGGCGAGGGTCGCATATGCGAGAAGACCCTTGCGGAGATAAGGTCACTTTCGGCAGGTATATATGACTGGCAGGTACAGAGAGTACCTACATTTCGTGAGTTTTGCGAGCTGGTCGCGCCGTATGACGTTCTGATAAACGTAGAGTTCAAGGACTACTACGACACACACGGTGAGGAGTTCTCGACCGAGAGTATGCTGCGAACAGTCGAGCTTATAGAGGAGTACGGTCTTGCGGAGCGTGTCGTCATGAACAGCTTTGACGCATACATTCTGAAGAAGCTCTCCGAGCTATACGGTGGCAAGTACCGCACGCACGGCTTCTATCCGTACAGTCTCATGAGAAACGTCATGTCAGATCCGACCGAATACCTATATTGTGCGTGTATGTTCGGCTTTGACGAGGAGGACGCACACTTCCTTCACGAGCACGGTATCGAGCTATGGCTCGGTGCGGGCGTCGTCACGAAGGAGCAGTTCGAGCGAGGTATCGCTCTTGGTGCGAAGCTTTTTACAACGAATGACACAGCCGAGGCTCTGCGTATCTGCGAGAGACTCGGTGTCAGATAAAGCTGTCGTTCGGATGACGTGATCTCATGTCACTTGAAACGACGGCAGATACTCCAATACAGTCTCGAAGGGAGACGGGAAGGGAAAGCTTCGGAGAAAAACTCTACGAGCTCCGAAGCGAGTTTACAGAATATGAATAAGAAAGTTTTTGCCTTTGATCTTGACGGAACGCTCACAGAGCATCGTACATGGATCTCGGATGAAAATCTTGCGGTATTGCAGGAGCTGAAGGAGCGCGGGATCCGCATCGTCATAGCCGGTGCCGGACAGGCGACACGTATATTCCGTCAGCTTCGTGAATTTCCGGGGATCGATATCATCGGAAATTACGGTATGCAGTATCATGTATACCGTGCGGAGCGCGAGGACATGGAGGTCATGCGCGATGTCGTTCTTCCGTGCGACCGTGACTCCGTAGCGAAGCGTGTTGCAGAGCTTCGCGAACGCTTCGGCTTTACGGAATATGTCGGAGAGCCGACAGAGTTCCATCCGTCGGGCTGTGTTACGATCCCGCTCCTCGGAACGAAGGCAGACATTTCGGACAAGCTGGCGTTTGACCCCGACCGTGCCAAGAGACGTGCGATCTACAGCGAGGTCGCGGCTATGTTTCCGGAATATACGGTGTTCGTTGGCGGCTCATCCTCGTTCGATATGGCTCCGGCACCGTACAACAAGTACTACGCGCTCGACTTTCTCTGTCGTGAGGAGGGCTACGTACACGAGGACATAGTGTATATCGGTGACGATTACGGTATCGGCGGAAACGACGAGGTGGTCTACAGGTCGGATATCGACTTTTTGACGATCGACCGCTACACGGAGCTTCCGGCAAAGATACGTGATTACTTAGGTGCTGTTTGAAAAAGAAGGAGATATGTACAGGAGCGAGAGATTTTTGTGATAGACGAAGAATTTTTCCGCAGGAATACGCACGTATTTCAAGGGAAAATTCTGAAGTATAGTGCAAAAAGATCCGCTATCTGTGCATATTGACTTTTTTCAAACACGCCCTAAATAAATGATCTCATTCGGAGGGTGATGTATGGATAACGTAAAGGAAAGGGTAGAGGAGATCGTTTCGAAGCTCAAGAACAGTGAGGAGCTTGCGGAGCAGTTCAAGACCGACCCGGTAAAGGCAGTCGAGAAGATACTCGGAGTAGATCTTCCGGACGATCTTATCGAGAGGGTAGTCGAGGGCGTAAAGGCAAAAATGACCGCCGACGACGTAAAGAACGTTTTCGGGGCGATCAAAAAGCTATTCTGAAATAAACAACGCGAATTAAAAAAATTGAGGGTCGAAAAACGACCCTCAATTTTTTTTATTTTACTATATTTGACAGCACACGCCATACCGCCTCTGCCATACGGTAGAAGCCGAGGTCGTTTGGGTGACAGTTATCGACAGTGCAGGCATTTCGACCGAGCGTACCGAAGAAGCTCTCACCGTCTATGAAGTAGACGTTCTCGTCTCCGGCAGAGCGTGCGTTCTGATACGTTCTGTATATCACGTCACGCCGTTTTGCATTACCGATGGGGTCACTGTCGAAGTCGGGCTTTGACATCATGACTATCGGCATAGTCGGGTGAGCCTCACGCACACGGCGGAAGAACGGCTCGTGTGTTGCGGCGAGATGCTCGACGTTCGGTGCATTGTGGTCGTAATCGTAGACAAAAACGGAGAAGTCGCGCTTTGCGATGATATCTGCCATTGCAAGCTCACCGCGTGCCATACCGGAGAAGCCGTAGTTGACATAGTCGGAGTCGAGCATACGTGCAACGGTCGCGGTATAGGCGTTTCCGGGACGTGTGGCGCAGCCGCCCTCCGTGATGGACGAGCCGTAGAAGCATATACGTCCCTTTTTGGAGTACGGTGTGGGAGGAGCGACCTGTGCGTCATCGGGGAAGCCGAGCGTCACGTCAGCGATACGCTCGTTTCGGGGCAGGTCTATCGTAACGTCACGCATGGTATGAGCGTCTCCCGAGAAGGAGAGGGGGACGGAGCGTTCGACGATCTTATCCTCCTCGGTGTAGCTCACGGGTGCGACGTAGCCGCAGTAGCTTGCGTGGATGCCGGAGCCTGTGTAGACGTCTATACCGGACGAACCGGGGAGTGGCATACATATGTCTATGCCGAGCGTATGTAGGGTGAGGCG
>CAYSKU010000158.1:0-5976 GCA_964431775.1 uncultured Ruminococcus sp.
CGTCACTTATAACGATATTCGGTTCATCGGCATTTTCGAGAACGATATTACCTTCGGGATCCTTGACGTAAAGGTAGAGCTTCGGCTCGTTGTAGATACCGTTGTTCTGGAATATACAGTACGCCGCTGTGATCTCCTCAACAGTTATACCGTAGTTCGGCTGACCGAGAGACAGAGCAGCAAGACCTCTGTCCGTTATGACCTCACCGTCTGCCTTTGTGTAAGAATCGATAAGGCTCTCGACGTGAAGCTCGTTCTTCAAGAAATCGAAGGACTTGTCTATCGTGAGCATTTGCAGTACCTTCATGGCGATAGTGTTCTTCGAGGTCGTGACTGCACGATTGATCGTTGTCAGACCGTCGTAGACCACAGGAAGGTTCGTCGGGTACGGGTCATACGCATACACCGCCGCGCTCCATTCCGTAGCTGCCGCCGCGAGGTATGTGTTGAACATTACAGGGGTATCGTCAACGACCGAGCCGTAGGTTATAAGCCCCTCGTCCATTGCGGGGGCGTACACGGATATCGGCTTGATCGACGATCCCGGCGGTCGTGTAGCCTGAGTAGCTCTGTTCAGTACACGGTTCTGTATCTTTTGTCCTCGACCTCCGACAAGACCGAGAACGTCTCCGGTATAGGGATCGCAGATCACCATTGCGGATTGCGGCTGTAATCCTACACCTGTGGACGGGAAATACTGCGTGTCATTTTCGTAAACGAGCTCGAGTGTGTCCTGAACCTCGGGATCCATCGGAATATAGATACTGTAGCCGCTGTTATATACCATGAGACTGGCGTTATACTGCGATACACCGTATTTTTCCATCAGATCGTCACGTATCTCGGAGATAAGAGATTCGGTATACCAGTTGTAGAGGAGCATACCCTCCTCGGCGACCGGATTTTCCTCTTCATCATGAGAAACTATGACAAGCTCTTCACTCTTTGCGGCAAGACACTCTTCTATGGTGATATAGCCGTTTTCGAGCATCGTATCGAGTACTATATTACGTCGTGTCTTGTTTCCTTTTTTTGTAATGCCGCTACTGTTTATCCAGTCCTCATCGTGATTTTTGGGGTCATACTGCGACGGGTTTCTGACGATCGCTGCAAGAGAAGCACATTCGACCAGACTGAGCTCTGAAACATCCTTGCCGAAATAATAGTTTGAAGCTGTCTGCACACCATCACAACCGCACCCAAAGTAGATTATATTAAGATACGCTGTGATTATCTCTTCCTTGCTCTTCACCTTTTCGAGATTCAGAGCGCGGAATATCTCCTGCACCTTTCGCTGAATCGTTATGTCATCCTCGCCTGTAGCGTTTTTGATGAGCTGCTGTGTTATCGTAGAGCCTCCGGCAGAGCCGCCTGTCGGTAAAATGTAGTTTACTACGGCTTTCGCAGTAGTAAACCAGTCTACACCATTATGAGAACGAAAACGCTTGTCCTCCATCGATATAAACGCATTGACCAGGTTTTCGGGAAGCTGGTTATATGTTACTGCAATGGAGTTCTCCCCCTCATATAACCTTTGATCCTCTATCTCAACAGGTGTTCCGTTACGATTGATCCTGTCTTCAATGGAATCATAATCCATATACAGGATGCGCGTCGTTGAGTCGGAGTTGGCGGTGACGATAATAGATGGGTCTATCTCAAGATCGAGATAATTGTTTATATATATTGCAAAGACCGAACACACGATGATACCGGTGATCAGCCCGATCAGAAGCATCGTCAAAAAGATATTCATGAAATATGAGAATATCTTGAACAATACCCTGCTGATGATACCGAGTACCCGAAGCACTTCCGCGCCCCAGTTCACCTGCATCTCGTTATTGTCATTATGCCCCATAAACGAGTATCTTCCCTTTCATTTTATAATTGCGGCTGTTTCACCGTATCTTCATGGAATTATAGTACATAAATTTGAATCTGATATTAACAGCACGCTGTTTTTCCATAAATATTCATCGAGCGACCACATTTTCACTTCCGAGCAGTTCACGAAGCTCTCCTATGACAAATTCGGTAGGAGCTATGAAAAGTCCCGACTGAGCATAGCTTGCAGTGTCACTGAAATAATATATGACGGGGATATTTCCGGTGAATATCGAGCATACCGCACGTGCGCGCTTGAACATAGGGTCGTCTTCATTCGCCACTCGAATATATATCTTTTTGATCGTTCGCGGAGGGGCGGATGTTCTCACGGCAGATGCTTCTGTCTGACCGCTCGTTTGATGCACTGACTGAGCATTCATCTGACGGATCGTACCATCGTCAAGTTCTTCCCTGTCCGAGATGAGCGGTACTATATTTTCTGCTATGAGCTTTGGTTCATCCTCGTCACGCAAAGATATCGTTCCGCTGACAGCTACGACCGAGTCCACATTCAGAAATGCACCGTACTTTGAAAAAACATACGGAAAGCATAGTAGCTCCATTGATGAGGTGCGGTCTTCCAGTGTCACGAACGCCATCTGATCGCCGTTTTTCGTTACTTTGTTTACACGCTTTGTGACCGCTCCTGCGATAGTGACCTTGCTTTTTTCGCCAAGCTCCGGCCTCTGATGCTCGGATACCGCCTCCGGACCTCCGTCACGATCATCCTCGGTATGGAACGCGGTTTTGATATCCGATATGTTCCATGACCGGAAGAGCGAGAGGTGACGTGAATAGTCGTCCAAAATGTGTCCCGAGAGATACAGACCGCATGCTTCCTTTTCACAGGCGAGCTTTTCACGTACCGTCATTTCGGGAATATCGGGAAATTCGATCCGTGCTATTTTAACAGCCGGAGCTCCGCTGCTTGTGTCAAACATACCGATCTGACCGTCAAGCTCGCTCTGCACAAGTGAGTTTTTGCGGTCTATCAGCTTTTCGTAAACGGCAAGGAGCTTGCTTCGTGAAACGCCGAGCGGATCGAGAGCACCGGACTTTATCAATGTTTCGAGCTGACGTTTGTTCATATCGGTGCCGCTCATACGAGAGATAAAGTCATCGATATCCGTGAAGTCTCCGTTCAGCTCACGTTCTCTGACTATCGTTTCTATAAATGCAGTACCAACATTTTTCATTGCAGACATACCGAAACGTATCGCGCCGTTTTCGACGTGAAATCCGCTTCTGCTTCGATTTATATCGGGTGGAAGTATCTTTATATTTTGCTTTGCACAGTCCGCGAGATACTCTGCCAGCTTGTCTGTCGATGTCATTACGGAGGTCAGAAGCGCACTCTCGTATTCACGCGGATAATGCGTTTTAAGATACGCGGTGCGGAACGAAAGCACAGCATACGCGGCAGCGTGGCTCTTGTTGAACGCATAATTTGCAAAGCTGACTATGTCTTCAAACAGCTCGATCGCATCATTCTCCGGAATACCGCGTTCGACTGCTCCGTTAATGAACGCCTGACGTTCGCCATCAAGAACACTCTGCTTCTTTTTCGATATCGCACGTCTTACAACGTCGGCATGACCGAACGAATATCCTGCGACCTCACGAAATATCTGCATGACCTGCTCCTGATACACGATACAGCCGTAGGTCACATCAAGTATCGGTGCTAACTTTGGCGTACAATAGTGTATCTTTGACGGGTCGTGCCGTGCTTCGATATATTTTGGGATCGAGTCCATAGGTCCGGGACGATACAGAGCTATTGCGGCAATGATATCGTCAAGGCAACGAGGCTTTAACTGCATGAGCATCTGTCTGATACCGGACGATTCAAGCTGAAAAACGCCGTCACAACGACCTGAGCATATCGTATCGAAGGTCGCAGTATCGGTAATGTCTACGGTAGTCAAGTCAAATGACGGCTCGGTCTCACGTATCTGAAGCTCGGCTTCATTGATTATCGTCAGATACCTGAGTGCAAGAAAGTCGAATTTCAGCAGACCGAGCTCCGCGATAGTGTCCATATCGAACTGCGTTACCGTGACACCGTTATTTACTGCTATCGGGACGTAATTGGTCACAGGCTCTTCCGTGATCACTACACCGGCTGCATGAGTCGAAGCGTGACGTGGCATTCCCTCGAGTGCGGATGCTGTATCGATAAGTCTGCGAACCTTCGCATCCTCATCGTACATCTGCCGCAGCTTTTCGTTTTTCATCGCCTTTTCGAGAGTCACACCAAGCTCCTGTGGTATCTGCTTTGCGACGACGTCCACATCGCTGATCGACATTCCAAGCGCACGTCCCACATCACGGACAGCCGCCTTTGCCGCAAGCGTACCAAACGTGATTATCTGTGCAGTGTGATCGTCACCGTACTTATTGCGAACGTATGCTATAGCCTCATCGCGACGGTTGTAACAGAAGTCGATGTCAAAGTCCGGCATACTGACACGCTCCGGATTCAGAAAACGCTCGAACAGGAGATCGAAGCGGAGCGGGTCTATGTCTGTGATACCAATCAGATATGCGACGAGGCTTCCGGCACCGGAGCCTCGTCCCGGTCCGACGGGAATTCCGACACGTTTTGAATAGTTAACGAAATCCCAGACGATAAGATAGTATTCACTGTAGCCCATACCGGAGATCACGGACAATTCGTATTCTATCCTCTGCACGTACTGTTCACGCGGGCATTTTTCGTCAAATCTTATGTGTCCGCATGCAATGCGTGATCCGAGTCCCTCGTCTGCGAGCTTTTTTAAGTATACCTCGGGGGGCATCCCGTTTTCGGGTCTAAATCTCGGAAGCTTGGTCTTACCGAATTCCATCTCGAATTCGCACATATCGGCGATCTTTACCGTGTTTGAGCAGGCATCGGCATAGTCGGCGAACAAACGTTCCATTTCAGCGGTGCTTTTGTAGTAGAACTCGTCAGTCTCAAAGCCGATAGGTCTCCCATCGGTTATAACACGGTTCGTTTGTACGCACATCAATATCGCCTGTGTCTCGGAATCTGTTTTTTTGAGATAGTGAACATCGTTTGTTGCCACCATGGGAATACCGGTATCGAGCGAGATACGTCTGATACCGTCACAAACGATATCGTCGTCACGAAGACCGTGATCCTGAAGCTCAAGGTAGAAATTGTCTCGTCCGAACATACATTCGAGACGAAGTGCGTATTCGACAGCCTTTTCGTATTCTCCGGCAACTATGCAACGCGGAATATACCCTGCAAGACACGCCGACAAACAGATAAGCCCCTCGGTATGCTTTTCGAGAAGCTCCATGTCTATTCTCGGCTTCGAGTAGAAGCCCTCGGTATAGGCTTTTGAGACCATGTAAATGAGGTTCTGCCAGCCTATCTTGTTTTTCACAAGAAGGATAAGGTGACAGCTTCCTGCATCAAACTCCCTTTCGCGATCATACATACTCCGTTTTGCAACGTAGACCTCACAGCCGATTATAGGTCTTACTCCCTCGGCAACACACGCCTTGTAGAATGCCGCCGCACCGTACATGACACCGTGATCGGTAATCGCAACGGCGGTATGTCCGGCTTCCTTTGCCGCCCGAGGTATATCTGATATACGACAGGCACCGTCAAGAAGACTGTATTCACTGTGCAAATGAAGATGAGCAAAATCTCCCATATTATTCTTCCCTTTTTATATTACCTCGCCGCGTTTTTTCTTCGTTCGCAAAGGCAAGTATCTTTTCAAGTCTATGCTTGATCCCGGATTTCGAAACAGGTGGGTCTACCATTCCTCCGAGATCGGTGAGAGTCAGCTGTTCGTTCTCCAAACGAAGAATTGCGGTGTTCTTCAGCTCCGGTGAAAGACGTTCGATAGAACCCGAATCGATAAGATAACGTATCGCTTCTATATATTTGTGAGCTGAGGCAAGCTGTTTTTCTATGTTTGCAGTATCACAATTGACCTGACGATTTACCGAATTTCGAAATTCACGTTCGATCTTTCGGTTCATCAATTCAAATGCCGCAGACTGAGCCCCCATAAAAACGAGAAAGTCCTCGATAGCCGAGCTGTCCTTGATATATAGGAC
>CAYSKU010000159.1:0-5802 GCA_964431775.1 uncultured Ruminococcus sp.
ACTCGATCCTGACCGACTGCCCACAGCGTGACGAGCGTATGGGCTGGATGAACGATGCGACCGTCCGCTTCGAGGAGACGCCGTACAACTTCGATATCGGCAGGATCTTCCCGAAGATAGTCCGTGACATAATGGCGGAGCAGGACGAGGAGGGCGCGTTCACGTGCTGCTGTCCTCACGTTTTCGGTATGCGTCCTGCCGATCCGGTCTGCTCGTCGTTCCTGATCGCCGGAATGCAGACGTATATGCACAAGGGAGATCTTGCACTGCTCCGTGAAGCGTTCGATCGTTTCGCGGCGTGGGAGGACTATCTTATAGCGCACAGTGACGACTATATAGTGAACTACAGCTATTACGGTGACTGGGCGGCACCCGAATACGCCTGTGTCGCCAAGGAGAACGCGGTAAATAAGGAGACCGAGGGCATACTTATGTCAACGGGCTACTCGTACTTCAACTGTAAAACACTTGCGAAGATGGCACGTGCGCTCCACCGTACAGACGATGCGTTCAAATATATCGACCTTGCGATAAAGGTGGGTAAGGCGTTCCTTAACAGGTGGTGGCATCCCGAAACGGCAACGGTCGGGAGCGGCTCACAGGGCGCACAGGCGTTCGCACTTTGGCTCGGACTCGTGCCAAGTGAGTACGAGCAAAGGGCGGCAGCTGTCCTCGTGCGTGATCTACGCAAGAGAAACTATCGCTTCACGACAGGAAATCTCTGCACACGCTATCTGTTTGACGTGCTTGCACGCTTCGGCTACATTGATGATGCGTGGAAGCTCATGACAAAGGAGGATTATCCGTCCTTCGGGTACATGATACAGAACGAGGCAACGACCGTCTGGGAACGCTTCGAGCTGAAAAAAGAGCCGGGGATGAACTCACATAACCACCCGATGTACGGTGCGGCAGGCTACTTCTTCTATGCGTATATCGCAGGCATCGTTCCGACCGCGCCGGCATACGATACCGTTCGTATCAAGCCGTACTTCCCGACGACGCTCGAGTCGGCACACGCCGTAGTCGATACGGTCAAGGGAGACATATCGGTACGTTGGACGAAAAGGTACGGAAAGACCAGACTGTTCGTGGATATTCCGTTCGGCGTAACGGCAACGGTCGAATTCTTCGGTCGTGTCGAGACTGTCGGCTCGGGATATCACGTATTCGAAAAATAGATCTGAAAAAAGAAAAATGCCGTGGAGACCTTCAAAAAGGGGCTCCACGGCCTTCTCACTTTCAAGTACACCTTAGTAGCTCGTTCGTGCGATGATGTTGTCCTGCAGATCGCCGGGCAGGTTGTTGAAGTATTCACTGTAGCCTCCGACTCGAACGATAAGGTCTCCGTAAAGCTCGGGATGTACCTTCGCGTCAAGAAGCTCCTCTGACGATACGACATTTATCGAGAGCTGCTGACCGCCTCCTGCAAAGTACGTCTTTGCAAGGTCGATGAATGCGGACATACCTGTTTCCGTTGCGAAGAGCTGCTTGTCGAAGCGGAGCTGGAAGACGAAGCCGCTCGTCACCTCGGTCTGATCGTAAACGAGAGCGGACTTAACGGCAGCTGTCGGACCGCAAACGTCCTGCCCGGGAACGGCACCTATGCAGTCCGCGAACATCGGGTCTCCCGAGAGATGACCGTTCGGCAGCGCACCGCAGGCACGACCGTTGTTCGCAGCACGACTGAACGTACTGCATCCGCCGGCAAAGCGACCGCCGCGGAACGTCCGCCTGGTCTTCAGATAAGCGAACCAGTGGTCGGAGACCTCCTTCATGATCGAGTCGGTGAAGGGGTCGTCGTTTCCGAACTTCGGCGCACTCATCAGAACGGCACGCATATGCTCGTAGCCGACAAAGTTGTGGCACAGTGCCTCGATCAGCTCCGACATCGAGAAACGCTTCTCCTCGAAGACGAACCTTTTTATCGCCGCAAGTGAGTCAACGCAGTCGGGCATACCCTCGGAAAGTATCTGACCGTCACCGTACAGCGGACCGCCGTTCTTGTAGTCACGTCCCTTTTCGAGACAGCCCTCGAGCAGACACGAGCGGAGCGGCGAGGGTGAATAACGCGCATACGTCCTCTGTGACGAATTGGAGAGCGTGACCGACGTGTCGGTGACATACTCGACCTGTGCGCGAAGAGCCTCCATCAGCTCTTCGAATGTTGTAAAATGTTCAGCCTCACCCGTGTGTATGCTGACCTGACGACCGGACACAACGTCAAAGCCGTCGTACAGCGCGAATTCGAGGCACTTTCCGAAGTTGACCTCACCGTCCTCGAGACCCATGTGCGACTTGCCCATTATGTCGATCTGATTACAGCCGTTCATGCAGTACAGGTGACTGTGACGAGACGGTATACCCATTTTTTCGAGTGCGGGACAGACGACCTCGTCGTTGTAGAGTGCCGGCATACCGATACCTGTCGAAAGCACCTCGACCGCACGTCTCCACAAACGCTCCGGCGTGTTGCGATGAACGCGAAGCGTGATGTTCGGGGTCTGATAACGGTATTTTTCCGCAAGGTCAAGCACCGCATACGATACCTCGTTCGTTTTGTCCGACCAGTCTTCGTCAGAGCCGCTTATGCAGAGGTTCCACGTCCGCGTGGCGTGGAAGCATTGCCACAGCCGTTCGAGCTGAACGAACGCATTATCGGGAGTGTTCATTTTCCAAAAGTCGAGGAAGAACTGATCGAGACGTCCCGGCGAATCGATACCGTCGAACGTAAAGACCATCCAGAACATGAGTACCGCCGAGCGCATATCGAACGCAGGCTTTGTCGGGATGACGGAGTACGCTTCGGCGGTCTTCATATACTCCGCACGTGTGACCTCGTCCTCAGCTTCCTCGGCGAGATGCAGAGCCAGCTCACGCAGACGAACGCCGAGTATGTCGAGTACGTCCATGAATATGTCACAGCCGTCGTAGAAATCGTCGTGACCCGGGTTGTTTTTGCGGCAGAGCGCGATCCGTTCGCGAATACCGGACGTTCCGAGGTGCAAAAGCAGATCGTAGTCGGGATTTGAGTGACCTGCCCAACCGCCGCCCCAGCAAGCACCGGTGGAAGCAAGCTCACGCTCGTAGCGACCCTGATCTTGGTAGATGAGCGTTCCGGTGTTAAAGTCGCGAACATAGTCGAGTATCTCGCGAAGCTCCTTTGCAAGCTCGGGGTGAGCGGCGATATTTTCCTCGAACCTGTCCTCGTTCACGGCGATACCGCTTCCGAAATTGTACGTCATGCCGGACGTTTCGCAGCCGGAGGACGTGTAGCCTATGTAGGTCTCGGAATCGATACGTATCGAGCAGACCCTTGCCGTCTCGCGTGCCGCCATAGCCATACGCACGTTCAGCGGACGTTCACGCTCCTCGTAGAAGACCGAGGCATAGGGTTCGAGTTCACGAAGCCTGTCGTTCATAAAATTACCTCCATGTGAGTGTAGATCGTTACCTCAATTATACAGAAAACCTCCTCGCACGTCAATACAAAAAAACGCTCCGGCGTGAAAATAAAGTAGGATGGCTCGAAGCGGCCGGGGAGGAGTGGGTAATTTTTGGGGGTGTTGCTATAGCCGTTCACACAACGGCAGGATTTCTTCCGGTTTGGCGACGATTCGTTTTTGCTCTGTCTAAAGTGTTCCTCATCATTCTGTCCGACCATCTGATGATAAATAGCGAAGTTTACCTCATGAGATGCAATATTGCTCAGACATTCCTTGTCGGAAAAGTCCACCTTGTAAAAGATAGAAAAAGGCGATACCCGGTCGTGAAGACCAAGTATCGCCAATTTTTCTTGTCGCACTCCTCTAACCTATGTCAGTAATGTTCTCATACTGTCTTATTGGAAACTACCCTGTGATGAGCTTTTTTCGTTTTTGTCAAGGCTCGATGTCGTCACCGTCGTCGCCGTCGTTACCGTTATCGGGCTGTTCCGGCTGCTCGGGAGCTTCCGGCTGATCGGGAGTCTCCGGATGTTCCGGGGTCTCGGGCTGCTCCGGGGTCTCCGGCTGGTCACAGGTGAGCTTTACGGTGAAGGACTTCGTACCTATCTTGAGCTCCAGTGTATATTCACCGGCTTCAAGTGCGGTCTCAAGTGCGATATTCACGGTATTGTCGGAGGTACGTGTCACGGTCGCACCACTGATGTCAAGCTTTGTGCCGTCTGCGTTCTTCAGCTCCTTGACGGTCACGGAAAGGTCTGTGAGAGCCGAGAGGTCAAAGTCGGGGGTGACGATGATCGCGGTATTGTCTGCGTTCGAGGTGGCGGTCAGCTCCGCTTCACCTGCATCGAGAATGAGGGTGAGCTGTCCCTTATTTGCGATATACTCGACCTTCCTCATGTAAAGGTCGGAGAGCTTCAGCTCCTCGGTCTTGAACGTTCCCTTGTCGTTTACGATGCGGATGAGCTTCATGCCCGAGGCGTGAACGAAGGTCGTACCGTCAATGGAGACTGTACCCGAGGTGTAGCCGGTGACGAAGCCGCTCTCGATATGCTCGGAGAGGACGGAGGTCACGGTGTCATCATTGCCTAAGCGGTAATCCTCACCGATATTAAGGTCGTCATGTGTAGAAAGTCTGATCTCGGTCTTGTCGGTCGCGAAGTTATAGACGATATACTCCGCATACGCACGTCCGTTTTCGTAGACCATGCCGTTCTTCGCAAGGATGCGGACGAACTCTGCGTTCAGGTCGTAGTTACCGAGCTTACCGTCACCGATGTAGAGGAAACGGAGAGTTTCAACAGAGCCGACCTCGTTAGCGAATATCGCCGCAACGTATGCGCCGTCATTTACGTGGATGTCGGAGCTGTAGCCGCCCGTTCTCTGTAGGATAGTGCCGTTATCGTTCACGATGATCACGGTATCGGAGTCGGTCACGAAGCGAAGCTCGTCAAGTCCCTCAACGGACGAGGTACTGTCGGCATCGCCGCCGTTTATGGTGTAGTAGTTCTTGCCGTCCTGACGGATGGTGGTGTTCTTCGCACTGTCGATGATATACGCAAGCTCGTCTCTGACAAAGTCGTTCCGTCCGGACTGGATGATACCATCCTCGACAGTCGGGGCGATGAGCTTATATTCGTCACCCGAACGTGTGTAACGGTAGACCATGCCGGACTTCGCGTTCGCGTTTCCGACGTAGATATTCTGCTCCTTGCCGTCAACGAAGGCGGTGAGGACGTAGCGGAACTCGCCGTTCTCGTACACACGCTGTGCGTCTCCGAGTGCTACGAGGTACTTCCCTGCATCCTGCTGTACGGTTCCGTCAAGGACTGCAACGACTGCATCGTTATGCACGACAACTGTGACCTTAGTACCAAGCTCCAGTCTTGCGCGGATAGAGTCTGCCGTTATGCCTGCGTAACGATTGCCGAGAGTATACGAGGTGTCGCCGATACGAACGGTCTCGGAGGTGATACGCTTGACGGTGCCGCTTACGTAGTCGAGGGTCTCTGCGATATGAAGCTCGGCGGTCTTTTTATTAAAGTAGTAGAGAACGTGGTCGCCCTCCTCCGCACGTGCTTCGTTCACGATATCAAGGTCTTCCTTTTTCGCGCCGTCCGCAAGGTCGATCGCGCCGTTCTTATCTATCTCGAATGTGTCGAGCTTAAAGGTACGGATGAGGGCGCGCTTCGCGGTATCCTCGCCGCTGTCCTTCATGAGTGTGATACGGTAGAAGCCGAGGTAGTCGGTCAGCTCCTCGCACGTTTCGAGCTGCTCAAGCTCACCGTCATCGTCGTAGGCGTACAGTATCAGCTCGTTATCGTTCGTTGACAGCTCATCGGAGTACCTTTCGACCGGC
>CAYSKU010000160.1:0-5800 GCA_964431775.1 uncultured Ruminococcus sp.
CTTTTTATGACCGCACGTGACGACATAGGCTCAAAGCAAAGGGGCTTTCGCAGCGGCGCGGACGACTATATGGTAAAGCCGATCGATCTGAACGAGCTTATACTGCGGATCGAGGCACTTTTGCGCCGCGCACACCTTGCGGTATCGCGCAGGATCGAGCTTCGCGACTTTATCATAGATGCAAACGAACGTACCGCCTATCTCGGCGACTGTGAGATAACGCTGACGACCAGAGAATTTTCCATATTATATAAGCTGCTCAGCTACCCGAGGAAGACCTTCACCCGAACGCAGCTCATGGAGGAGTTCTGGGATGCCGACACGGAGACCTCACCGCGTGCCGTTGACGTTTACATGACGAAGCTGCGCTCGAAGCTCTCGGACTGCAACTCCTTTGAGCTGCGTACCGTTCACGGACTCGGCTACAAGGCGGTGATCAAATGAAGCGGAGGGAGATATTTAACGCATCGCTCCGCACGATATATCAATATCTGATATTTTTCCTGCTCGTTGCGTTTCTCGTGAGCTGTACTATGTCGCTGTTCGTTGCGACCTTTTCGGCAGACCTCGAGCTCGAGCTGACCGGCGACAACCTCTCACGTGCGGCAAAGCTGACCTTTTTGAACGTCATACTGTTAAGCGTACTTTTTACAGCCATCGACATAGTCAGGCGAAAGCTGACGACCGAGCGTATCACCGGACGTATAGCGGAGGCGACACGTGAGCTCGTTCGGGGGAATTTTGATGTACGTATCGCTCCTGCCGGAAGGTGGATAACGGACGACAACTACAACGAGATCATCGACTGCTTCAATAAAATGGCAGGTGAGCTTGGCGGTCTCGAGACACTTCGCACCGACTTTATCGCGAACGTTTCGCACGAGATGAAGACTCCGCTTGCCGTAATGCAAAATTACGGAACGCTCCTGCAAGACCCCTCCCTTTCCGAGAAACGGCGTATAGAGTACGCACGCGGAGTTGCCGACGGTTCGCGCCGACTTGCCGACATGATGACGAACATACTGAAGCTGAACAAGCTCGAAAATCAGCAGATATTTCCGCATTCGACAACGTTCGACCTTGGTGAACAGCTCTGCGAATGTCTTCTGCAATACGAAAACGTTTGGGAAAGTGCGGATATCGAGCCGGAGACGGAGCTTGAGGACGAGGTGATGATACACGCGGACAGTGAGCTTTTGTCTCTCGTATGGAACAATCTGTTCTCCAACGCCTTCAAGTTCACGCCGCGTGGCGGCTCGGTGAAGGTCGGAATGCGCTCGGACGGAGACTACGTCTGCGTTACTGTACGAGACACGGGGTGCGGTATGACTGCGGAGGTGGGAAGCCACATATTCGAAAAATTCTATCAGGGCGATCCGTCCCACGCGACACAGGGTAACGGTCTCGGTCTCGCGCTCGTTCGGCGCGTCATCGACATAATGCACGGTGAGATTTCCGTCGAAAGCACCCTAAACGTCGGCACTGCCTTTACTGTCCGCCTTCCCAAATGTCTGCAAAAATAAAAATGCTGTTGCAGTGTAAAAATCAAAAAATGATATTGCCATCGAGCCGCAACTGTGCTATAATAAAGGGTGGAAAACTTCATTTTTATCTTAAAGGAAGATCTGATATTATGGAAAGACTTATCGGCACCGTGTCACGCGGTGTACGCGCACCCATCATCCGCAGTGGTGATGATATAGCCCAGATCGTTGCGGACAGTGTCCTTGCCGCAGCCGCAAGTGAGCAGCTCGAGATCCGTGACCGTGACGTCATCGCCGTAACGGAGGCTGTCGTTGCACGCGCCTGCGGCAACTACGCGACTGTAGAGCAGATCTCTGCCGACATACGCTCCAAATTTCCCGAGGGTACTGCCGCCGTTCTTTTCCCGATCCTCAGCCGAAACCGCTTCGCTATGTGTCTCAAGGGTATCGCCGGCGGTCTGAAAAAGATATATCTCATGCTCAGCTATCCGTCCGACGAGGTCGGAAACCACCTCATTGATGTTGACGCCATGGATGCGGCAGGTGTCAATCCGTGGAGCGACGTGCTTGACGAAAAGAGATACCGTGAGCTGTTCGGCTACCGTCTGCACACCTTCACCGGCGTTGACTATATCGCGTACTACAAGGAGCTTATAGAGAGCTGTGGCTGTGAAGCCGAGGTCATCTTCGCGAACGACTGTCGTACCGCGCTGAACTATACAAAGCACGTCCTCTGCTGTGATATCCACACTCGTGTACGCACGAAGAGACTTCTCAAGGCTGCCGGTGCTTCTACCGTTCTCGGTCTTGACGACATACTTACCTCCCCTGTAAACGGAAGCGGCTACAACGAGAAGTACGGTCTTCTCGGCTCGAACAAGGCTACCGAGGAGTCTGTCAAGCTCTTCCCTCGCGACTGCGATGCCATAGTCGAGCGTATACAGAAGCTCATCGGAGATGCTACTGGTCGTCACGTTGAGGTAATGATCTACGGTGACGGTGCGTTCAAGGATCCGGTAGGAAAGATATGGGAGCTTGCAGACCCGGTCGTCTCCCCTGCCTACACAGACGGTCTCGAGGGTCAGCCGAACGAGATCAAGCTGAAATATCTCGCGGACAACGATTTTGCCGCCCTCAAGGGTGACGAGCTCAAGGAGGCTATCTCCGAGTCCATCCGCAACAAGCAGTCCGACCTCACGGGTCAGATGGCTTCTCAGGGTACGACTCCGCGCCGTCTGACCGACCTTATCGGCTCTCTCTGCGACCTGACCTCCGGCTCCGGTGACAAGGGAACTCCGATAGTTTGGGTACAGGGCTATTTCGATAACTATACAGTCTGACCCTTCAAAAGCTCATACGACAATACGATACCGACTATACGATCCGGAGATGCGGCAGCAGCTCCGGGTCTTTGTCGTTTGTACAGGGTCGCTCTATAGACTTCACAAACAGTCAGCAGACCGCCGCATTAGGGCGTGTTTGAAAAAAGTCAATACGCACAGATAGCGGAGCTTTTTGCGCCATACTTCAGAATTTTCCCTTTAAATACGAAGTATTCCTGCGGAAAAATTCTTCGTCTATCACAAAGCTCTCTCGCTCCTGTACATATCTCCTTATTTTTCAAACAGCACCTAGGCGATGATATTTCGCAAATGCTTGCAAAACCATTGACGAAATGGTATAATACATGAAAGAGTGTATCATGCAGATGGGATGATGTCCGTATGATATTAACGATATCTGCAAAAGCTATGGTTTGAACGAAAGCGTGTCTCAATTGAAGCCTTCACTGAAATTTAACGATACCGTCTCCCGCTTCGGGCTTGACGAGGCTATGCGCCGCGCAGGAGCGGTGATCGCCGCCTATTCCGGCGGTGCGGACTCCTCGTGCCTTCTTTATCACCTTGTCGAATTCTGCAAAAAAGAGGATATAGCCCTCGTCGCCGCTCACGTGAACCACATGATACGCGGTGAGGATGCAGACCGTGACGAGCAGTTCTGCCGCTCGACCTGCGAAGGACTCGGTATACCGATATACGTTCTCCGTGAGGATGTGCCGCGACTTGCTCGTGAGACTGGGCGCGGTCTCGAGGAGACTGCCAGAACGGTGCGCTACTCCTTCTTCGAGGAGGTGTCACGCTCCCTCACCGGAAGTGCTGATGCCGCCGTCGTCGCAACGGCACATAATTCGGACGATAACCTCGAGACCGTGATATTTCATCTGCTTCGCGGAAGCGGTACGCACGGTCTCTGCGGTATAGCCCCACTCCGTGACGACCGATACGTCAGACCTCTCCTCTGCGACTCCGGCGCGGAGATCAGAGAATGGTGCTCTGCAAACGATGTCCCCTACGTCATCGATGCAACGAATGCCGATACCGACTACACTCGTAACTTTATCCGCCACTCCATCGTTCCGCAGCTCGAGCAGATATGCCAAAGTCCGCAGAACGCCGTGCTTCGTATGAGTACCCTGCTCCGCTCCGACGACGAGCTGCTCGAAAAAACTGCCAAAGACCTCGTTTCCGACGGTGCGACCTCACTGTCTCGCTCGACCTTCGACGAGCTTCATCCGGCTATAGCCTCACGTGTGCTTCGTTTGCTGTGCAGGAATGCCGCACCCGGTGCCGACAGCACCTCGACCCCCGAGGAGCGGCACATCCGTGAGATGCTCCGTCTCATCTCGTCACAGACGACCGAGGCTTCACTTTCGCTCCCGGGGAGGCTCTGCTTCATCCTCGACCGTCACACCGTCCGTATAGCTCCGTATACCGAGCCTGTCGAAAAAACAGAGGGCGAAACGGTCTTTACGTACCCCGATGACGGTGACGTTTTCGAGAACGAACGGTACATCATGCGGTTTTCACACGGAAAACACGAAGTCATCGAAAATAAAGGCGAAAATATTTACAAATTATTTATATGCAGGACGTTCTGTTTTGATAAAATAAAGAATGTATTGCATATCCGATATCGCCGTCCCGGGGACACCTGTGTCTTCGGCGGCAAAACGCGGAAGGTAAAAAAGCTGTTTATAGATCGAAAGCTGACTGCGGAGGAAAAATCGACCCTGCCTCTCCTCATCTCAGGTGACGAGATACTGTGGATCCCGACCTTTCCCCCAAGGGACGGCACGCTCGCACGTGCCGGAGAGGACGGTCTTACCGTGACCCTTTACGAAAAGAAGTGACCGTCTGTCTGCCGACCGATAACGGCAGCCTCCCCCGTTAGCACTACGAGGGACGTTTTTTGAACGTCTCTCGATCCCATACATCATTCGCATAGAAAGGACTGGCTAATGAAGAACGGCTTAAGAATAGCTATCTTTTACATCGTTCTCATCGGTGTCATTCTGATCGCAACGGCATCACTTTGGGGAACTATTCCCGAGGAAAAGCTCATCTACAGTGAGGTCGTCGATCTGTTCAAGAACGAGCAGGTAAAGCAGTTTGAGGTCGATGAAGAAAACAACCTGACAATGATCGTCCGCACTACCCTCTCCGACGGTACGGAGGGTGAGGGCTACGTTACGTATAAGCTGCGCGACGTAAGCCTGTTCATCAGAGATCTCGGTGAGCTGATCGAGAAGCAGCATGATGAGGGCATCATAACCGCATACGACTATCCGCCGCCGTATAATATCCCGTGGTGGGTATCGCTCATTCCCTACGCTATCGTCATCGTGCTTCTTATCGCGATGTGGATGTTCGTCATGAATCAGGCGACCGGCGGTAAGGGCTCGAAGATCAATTCCGTCGGACGCGCAAAGGCAAAGCTCGTCACCGCCGACAAGGCGAAGATATACTTCAAGGACGTTGCCGGAGCGGACGAGGAAAAGGCAGAGCTCGAGGAGATCGTCGAGTTCCTGCGTAACCCCGAATACTTTACAAAGCTCGGTGCGAAGATACCGCACGGCGTACTGCTCGTAGGTCCTCCCGGTACAGGTAAGACCCTTATCGCAAAGGCTGTCGCCGGAGAAGCCGGAGTTCCCTTCTACTCCATCTCGGGTTCTGACTTTGTAGAGATGTACGTCGGTGTCGGTGCATCACGTGTACGTGACCTCTTTGACACCGCAAAGAAGAATCCGGCGGCGATAATCTTTATCGATGAGATAGACGCAGTCGGTCGTCACAGAGGCGCAGGTCTCGGCGGCGGTCACGATGAACGTGAGCAGACACTGAACCAGATCCTCGTTGAGATGGACGGCTTCGGCTCAAGTGAGGGAGTCATCGTCATGGCGGCAACGAACCGTCCCGACATACTCGACCCGGCACTTCTCCGTCCCGGACGCTTCGACCGTCAGATAACGATGAACG
>CAYSKU010000161.1:0-5749 GCA_964431775.1 uncultured Ruminococcus sp.
CCGTGTCTCCGTCATGGCAAGCGGCATGGGTATGCCGTCCATGGGCATATACAGCTACGAGCTGTTCAACTTCTACGGTGTCGAGAACATACTTCGTATCGGCTCGGCGGGCGCGATAACGACAAAGCTGCACGTGCGTGACATAGTGCTTGCACTCGGTGCCTGCACGAATTCGTCCTACGCTTCACAGTACAAGCTCCCCGGGACGTTCGCACCGACCGCCTCGTACTCTCTCCTCACCGCCGCCGCAGAGCAGGCACGTCTGCTCGGGACACGCTGTCACGTCGGAAACGTCCTCTCCTCCGACACGTTCTACACTGACGACACCACCGCGAACGAGCTTTGGGCAAGGATGGGCGTTCTCGCCGTCGAGATGGAGAGTGCGGCACTGTACATGAACGCGGCTCGCTCGGGTAAGAACGCTCTTGCGATCTTCACGATCTCCGACCACCTCATCACAGGTGAGGAGACGACCGCAGAGGAGCGTCAGACCTCGTTTACCGAGATGATGAAGCTTGCGCTCGAGACCGCACGCTCTCTCGGCGAATGATACGGGATAAAGTAAAAAAAGGATAACAAAAAAATTTATATACAGCGAGGCTTTCCATGAAAAAGACCCTTACGATAGGTATAGCCGGTGGTTCGGGAAGCGGAAAGACGACTCTCACACACGTTCTGGCGCAACGCTTCCCCCTGCACACCGCCGTTCTCAACCACGACGATTATTACAAGGCTCACAGTGACCTCTCCTACGAGGAGAGATCGCTCCTCAACTACGATGAGCCGGATGCCTTCGACAACGAGCTGTTCCGTGAGCATCTCGAACGACTGAAGAACGGCTACGATATCGAATGTCCGATCTACGACTACAGTGAGCATGACCGCACCGGTGAGACCAGACGTATCGCCGCACGTCCCCTCCTCCTCGTTGACGGTATCCTCCTCTTCTCCGATCCCGACATATGCAGTCTCCTCGACCTGCGTGTCTTCGTTGACACGGATGCGGACGTCCGCTTCATACGCCGTCTCATGCGTGACGTAGGAGAGCGCGGACGTTCCGTTGACTCCGTCATCGAGCAGTACCAGAGTACGGTAAAGCCCATGCACGAGCGGTACGTCGAGCCTTCAAAGAGGATGGCGAACATCATAGTCCCCGAGGGGGGAGAAAATCCTGTCGCCGCCGATATCCTGATCGGCTATATACGCGACAGACTCGAGCTGTAGATAAAGCTACGTCATATACATAAACAGGAGGTACGACATGATAAACAGTGTTCCGCTCGGCGCGGGTGAGGTGCGTCTCACCGATGCCTTTCTCGGCGGCTTTGCCGACCTTGTACGCCGTGAGGTCATCCCCTACCAGTGGGAGACCCTGAACGACCGCGTGGAGGGTGCCGCACCGAGCTACTGTATGCGAAATTTCCGCGTTGCGGCAAAGCGTCTCGGTCACGGCTTCGAGGATGAGGTCTGCGACGAGTTCGAGGGCTACTGGTTCCAGGACACGGACTTTTACAAGTGGATCGAGGCGGTCGGCTATTCTCTCTCCCAGCATCCGGACGATGAGCTGATGAAGCTTGCGGACGAGGCGGTCGAGGTCGTCTGCGCGGCACAGTGCGACGACGGCTACCTCGACACCTACTACACGATCAACGCGCCCGACAAACGCTTCACCAACCTTCGCGACGATCACGAGCTGTACTGTCTCGGTCATCTCATCGAGGGTGCTATCGGCTATTACGAGGCGACAGGTCACGACCGTCTCCTGAACGCCGCTCGCCGATACGCGGATCACGTCTGCGAACGCTTCGGCGACGGTGAGGGACAGCTTCGCGGCTACCCCGGTCACGAGATCGCGGAGCTTGCGCTCGTCAAGCTCTATCAGACGACAGGCGAAGAACGATACCTCCGTCTCGCGGAGTTCTTTATAAACGAGCGCGGTACTACTCCGAACTACTTTGCACGTGAGCATGGTGAGGACGAGCCGGCTCCCGACTCGAGAAGATTCGAATATCATCAGGCACACAAGCCCGTCCGTGAGCAGGACGAAGCGGTCGGTCATGCCGTCCGTGCGGTCTATCTCTACGCCGGAATGGCAGCTGCCGCAAAGGAGACCGGTGACGAGACCCTCGTTGCCGCCTGTCGTACCCTTTGGAACAATATAGAAAAGCAGAAGCTCTACATAAACGGCGGTATCGGCGCGTCTCCTGCCGGTGAAGCGTTCTCGTACAATTACCATCTCCCGAACGACACGATGTACAACGAGACCTGCGCCTCCATCGGACTTGTGTTCTTCGCACGTCGTATGCTCGAGCTCGACGTGAACAGCCGCTATGCGGACGTTATGGAACGCGCACTTTACAACGGTATACCGTCCGGTATGGCTCTTGACGGAAAGAGCTTCTTCTACGTAAATCCGCTCGAGGTCGAGCCGGAGGGCTGTCGCCGTGACGCCTTCCGTCGTCATGTCGCACTGCCTCGTCAGAAGTGGTTCGGCTGTGCCTGCTGTCCTCCGAACATAGCACGTCTCATGGCATCGGTACAGAGCTACGCCTACGGAAAGAACGACGATACGCTCTTTATCCATCTGTACGCCGCAGGAGAGCTTGACACGAAGGTCGGCGAACGACGTGTCCACCTCGCGATAGAGGGAGATTATCCGTGGAACGACACGCTGACCATACGCTTCCTTGACGACTGTGACGTGCGCCTTGCACTGCGTATCCCCGACTGGTGCGGAAAGCTCATCCTTGATGGGCATGAGGTCGCGCTGTCCGAGACCGAGAACGGCTATCTGAACGTTTGCGGCAACCATGCCGCAGGAAGCACACTCACTGTACGACTTCCGATGAAGCCGAGATTCCGCCGTGCAAATACCAGAGTCCGTGCCGACATAAGCAAGGTCGCGCTAATGCGCGGACCTATCGTATACTGTGTCGAGGAGATCGACAACGGCGATATGCTCCATCTCTGCTCGGTAGACACAGGACTTATGCCTGTCGAGGTGGAGGGAGAGGGCATATTTGACGGTATGGTATGCCTTGATGCACCTGCGTTCCGTCTGACTCCCGACAAAGACGACTTCCTCTACACCGACGATCTGAACGAAAAGTTCACTCAGACCATACTGCACTACATCCCCTACTTCGCCTGGAACAACCGTGGGGTCGGTGAGATGTACGTATATCTCGAACGCGCAAGGTAAGCCGCAAAATGTCGGCTGACGGCTCGTAAGGCCTAAGCCTTACGTAATTTTATAGAAAAGAAAACGACCCTCAACAGGTCGTTTTCTAAATTTTATACCACTGCGCGGTGCGACGCACAAGCTCGGAAACTACGCGGCGTTCCCTACCTTTTTTCCTACGTGCGGTCTGCAAAGGACATAAAGTCTATAGACCAAACCTGCACAAAATAACATTGTCGTGGGATATCTTTCAGCTTAAACCGAAAGTGCGCCGATGACTGCCTGTCGGCTCAGCCGACCCGTCAGCAGACCAAACCTGCACAAATAACATTGTCGTGGGATATCTTTCAACTTAAGCTTCACGAACGCCGATGACTGCCTGTCGGCTCAGCCGACCCGTCAGCCGGGTTCGCCGGAACGCCATCTGCGCTCGACCTCGGTGAATACCTCGTCGGGTATCTCGCCGCTGTCGTGCAGATCGTTCGAAATGTACATATCTCCGGCACTCTCCTCGAAGCAGCAGAACGTGTCGTTTCGGTAAGCATCTCGCTCCTCCTTGTTGCGGAGGTTCGGAAGTGCTATCGGTGCGTTTCCGTTCGCTATGGAGCGATAGCCGAGCGTACCGGGCATACACATATCGACCGCATCGTAAACGTCTATCGCACGTTCACGTGCCTCCTCGTCACCGAGTATGCTCCTGATGAAGTAGTGCGTGGTGAAGTAGTCACCGCCGCCGTGACCCGAATCCTCCGTCCCCGAGATTATCGGAGAGGGAGTGTAGACCTTATGCTCACCTCGACCGTTGTGGTCGGGAAGCTCGGTGTAGACCGCTATCTGTCCGTTCCCAAGATCCTGTACACCGCCAAGGTCTCCGTTCAGCTGATAGTTCGAATGCCTCGTGGACTTTATGTTGAAATGCAGACTTTCCAGTATCGCGCCGTTTTCAAGCGTCACGATCTCCATTCCGAGTGAACCCGAGGCTGTGCCGAGCTTTCGCATGAACGGCATATTCGGCGTCTCGAACGCCGAGACCTGCACCGGACGAAGACCTGTCATATATAGGATCGGTCCTATGGAGTGAGTACAGTAGAACGTTGACGGCATACGATTGCGCCAGTGGTCGCGCTCACCGTAGGTGATCTGCGGCCAGATCGACGAGCAGTCGTGCAGATATTCGCCCTCCGCATACATAAGCTCCCCGAGAACGCCCGAACGGTATATGTTCCGCATCTCCCATCTGACAGGCGTGTAGCAGTAGTTCTCCGCGTAGGTGTAGACCTTTCCGGAACGCTCGACCGCCTCGATGAGCTGTACCGCCTCCGCCATATTCGCCATCGTCAGACACTCGGTCATGATGTGCCTTCCCGATTCGAGAAGCCTTATACCGAATTTTGCGTGCTCGTGAGCGTAGTTCGCGCAAACGACCGCATCCATGTCATGGTTAAAGAAATCGTCAAAGCGTTCGTAGTAGGTGATCCTGTCAAGCCCTGCCGCCTCCGCTTCACGTCGGCAGGCATCAAGGAGCGGCTTGTACTTATCGCATACCGCGACAAGCTCCGCTTCACTGCTGTGCAGTATCTGTCTGATCATCGACATACCGCGCCCCGCGCCGAATACACCGATCTTTATCTTTGCCATAGCTGACCTCCCTGTATAGTTCTGTTTCTGTTATTGCAGACTCATTCCACCGTGAACTCCGCAGTCAGCCCGTATGCCACAAAGCGATACAGACCGCCCGGCAGCTCACCGTACATATCGAGCAGATACGTTTCGTCCCACTCTCCGCCCGACTCAAGCTCGTAGCCGATATCGACAAAGCCCCAGTTCATGTCGGAGGTCGTCGGGATCGTGTACCACTTACCGTCAAGGCTCACCTGAACGAAATAGTACGCCCCAAAGTCCCATGCCTCCGTACCGTTATTTCGATAGGTCGCGTTTATACGCTCACCGTCATACTCTATCGTAAGCTCGATACCCTCGGGTGCGGCAGTCTCCTCTGCCTCCGTCATAAGAGAGGCGTTCCAACCGTTCTCGTCAAGGACGAGAGACCGCGCACACGGCATAGCAAGTATTCCCTCGCCGCTCCACAGCTCCTCGAAGCCGTACTCCTCGAGCAGAGCCTCGAAGTCAAAGTCGAAGTCGTAGACAGAGCCGTCTCGGTCGTACAGATGACCGTTCGACCATGCCATCATAAGACCCATACCGTCCCCTGTCCCCATGGAGAAGCCGTAGATCGGAAGTGTCACGTCTGCGGTCGAGACCTCCGTCCGTTCAGCCGAGACCTCGGAGAGACTCTCCAGTATCTCCGTCTCCATCGTGTCGTCCGAGATGTAGAAGTCCGTTATCCGCTCACCGTCGTACACGTACAGCTCAAGGACAGACGACTCGGGGGAGGCTGCCTCGAACAGCACGTTCGGCTCTCCCGAGCATGAGGTGAGCAGCAGACACGATAAAATAAGCAACGCGGTCTTTTTCATAAGGATACCCTCCTGTTGTGCGTTTGGCGTTTTTTCTTTAGGTGCTGTTTGAAAAATAAGGAGATATGTACAGGAGCGAGAGATCTTTGTG
>CAYSKU010000162.1:0-5744 GCA_964431775.1 uncultured Ruminococcus sp.
CACGACAATATTATTTGTGCAAATTTGTCTGCTGACGGCTTGGTCTGTCGTATCTGTACGGTACGGCTTCACATGAATGAGCCTCCCTCTGGGAGGGAGGGGGACCGCGTTAGCGGTGGAAGGAGAATAAATTTGCACATATAATATATTGTCGTGGGATATCTTCCAATTTCAACTGAAAGTGCGCCGATGACTGCTCGGCGGCTCAGCCGCCCCGATGACTGCCTGTCGCCTCAGGCGACCTTTGAGTCGCGGGGCTTGTTGAACGGACGGAGAGCTAAAACGACCGCAACGTGCGGTAATGCCGCAAATATCACGTTCGCCGCAAGCTCCGGAAGCACCACTCCGGTCAGTGCCTCCGGTATAGATAGCTCCGCGACAGTCATGACGAGCGCGATAAACGTAAAGAACGCACGTATCAGCGACGTTACGAGCGTGTACAGCGCACGTACCGCCGCCGAATCGCGAAAGGAGTAGACCGTCAGAAGTCCGCAGATGTAGCCCATCGGCATATATAACAGCGGAAGAAGCGTCAGCGATGACCCACCGAGCGATTCTATCACGAACGCCCCGAGCAAGCCGCATATCGCTCCCCACCTCTCACGCTTGACCATCGATATCGCTACGATCAGCGGAAGTATCAGATCCGGAACTGCCCCAAACGGTCGAAAGCGCGTGAACAGCGTGGTCTGAACGAGCGAGAAGAATACGATCAGTCCGGCACATACGAGCCCTGCCGCAAGCTGCTCTCCGTCTACGTTCAGCTTCAACCGCCATTCACGTACACGGTCGAATATGCCGTCCGTCTGCTGCTCCGGCGTTTTTTGCTCCGTCCTTTGCTCCATGACTTCCTCCGTGAACGGTGAACGAGCGTCCCTCAATATTTCGCACTGCACAGTGCCATCGTCAGCTTCACGCATTCCTCTACGTCAGCCATGTCGATGGTCTCAACGTTCGAATGGATGTACCTGGTCGGAATGGAGATACAGCCGGCAAGACAGCCTGCTCCGTTCTGCTGCATGGACGAGGTGTCCGTGCCGCCGTAGGGAAGTATCTCGAGCTGGTACTTTATCTTGTTCTCCTCGGATACGCTCTTCATTACCTCAACGAGTCCGCGGTCGCAGATGACGCTCGAATCCTTCAGCTTGATCGCCGCACCGCCGCCGAGCTTGACCGCCATGGGTGCCGCTCCCTGCGTGTCGCCCGTTCCCGTTACGTCAAGCGCGATACCGATATCAGGCATTATGCCGAACGCCGCCGTCTTCGAGCCGCGACAGCCGACCTCCTCCTGTACGACAAAGCAGAAGTATATGTCGTTCGTAACGTCTATTCCCTCCAAACGCTTCGCCGCCTCAACGAGAACTACAGCACCGATACGGTCGTCCATCGGTCTTCCGGCAACTCTCGTTCCGGCAAGCCTTACAACATCGGAGACTACCGCGAACGTGTCACCTATCTTGACCCTGCGCTCCGCCTCCTTGCGGTTCTTTACGCCGATATCGACTACGTGACCGCCGTTTGCATCGGGTACGAGGACACCGCGCAGACCGCTCTCGAATATTACCTGAGTGAATGCCGCAGACGTAAGGTTTATGCCGCCTATCGCGTTGAAGCGGATGAAGCCGTTCTCCTCGATGTACGTTACGATAAAGCCTATCTCGTCCATGTGAGCCGCGAACATGACCTTCTTCTTCGTTTCGCCGATACCTGCCTTGTACGCGATCAGATTTCCCATTGCATCAGTGCGGACAGAGTCCACGTAGGGGGAGATCTCCTCGGCGATGACTCCGGCGATCGCCTCTTCACGTCCCGATACCGAGACCGGCTTAAGTAGCTTTTTTGTCAGATTAAACATATCAGTTCTCCTGTCATTTGTGACTGTCTTTATTTCATCTCCGTCATGACCGCGTAGGTGAGCTCGATGACGGAGAGCATATCGGATTCCTTGACAACGTTCGAGGCGGTGTGTATGTACTGCGTCGGAGCGGAGATCGCCGCGCATTTTGCTCCGATCCCTGCCTTGTGGATGTAGCCCGCATCATTTCCTCCCGAAACGTAGCACTTCGGCTGCGCCGGAATGCCGTGCTTCTTCGCCGTTTCGAGGATGAAGTCGTATATCTCACGGTCGTAGAGCGTGCTGCGATCCATGAACGAGATACAGCCGCCACCGCCCTGACGTGCAACGCGACCGTATTTGTCACCGTTCGTCTCGTTGACAGCCGTTGCCTCGATAACGATACCTATGTCGGGCTGTATCAGGTCTGCGGCGGTCTTTGCTCCGGAGGCACCGATCTCCTCACGGCACGTGAAGCAGAAGTAAACGTCATAGGGGAGCGCGACGTTCTCCTCGCGCAGACGCTTGAGGAGCATACAGAGGACGGTGCAGCCGAGACGGTCGTCTATAGCCTTGCCCTTGATGAAGCCGTCACCGAAGCAGACGAAGTCCGAGCGGTACGTTCCAAAGTCCCCGGGGGAGACCATCCGTTCCGCATCCTCCTTGTCCTTTGCACCGATATCGATGTAGAGGGAGTCGAAATTGCCCGAGCCGCCGAGGTGCGCCGGCTTTACGCCGAAGTAGCCCTTGTACTGCTTCTCCTCGTTGCCGACCGTGACGTTTCGTCCGGCAAGGGTCTTCGGGTCACGTCCCGACAGAGCCGCTATCTTCAGGTAGCCGTCACCGTCGATGGACTTTATCATAAAGCCGACCTCGTCCATGTGTGCGGCAAGCATCAGACGGTCGAGCTCCGGCTTTCCGAGGTCAACGCTCGGCTCACTGTCGGGCTCGTCATGCTTTACGCATTCCTCGGAGTGACGATATATCGCGATGAGCGTTCCGAGACGGTCAAAGGTCACCTCGTCCGCGTAGGGCGTGACGAACTCACGGATGATATCGGCAACGTTGCCCTCACAGCCGGACGGTCCGAAGGCAAGCGAAAGCTCACGGAGAAGCTGTACAGGTGTATAATTATCGTATCTTGACATCAGTTCGTACCTCCGAGCTCTTTATCCTTTATAAGCTCACCGATCAGGGTGATGAACATATCCGCATCGGCGAGTGAGAGCGATTCGTTGTAGGAGTGCATTCCGGCGAGCGGAAGACTTACGACCGCAACGGGAACGCCCTCGTTCACGCAGTAAACGCAGGAAGCGTTAGTTCCTGTGGAGGTCGCTTCAACGACCTTTTTGTGCTTCATCTCGAGCCGCTCTGCGTGAGCTATGATACGCTTTGTGAGAGCGCGGTCGGTGACAGCCGAGAGGGAGATCATAGGACCCTCACCGAGCTTGCCGCCCTCGTCACCCGAGACCCCGGGGGTGAGCGCGAAGTTTACGTCCGTGATGATCGCAAGCTCCGGCTTTATGGCAAACGCGGCACAGGCGGCACCGCCTCCGCCGATCTCCTCACCTGCCGAGAGGGTGATGTACACGTCAAAGGCAAGCTCCTCGGACGGTATGCGGCAGGCGGCGCAGATGAGACCGGCGGCACACGCCTTGTCATCGAAGCCGCGACCGGTGATACGGTCGTTCGGGAGGTCGTCACCCTCGTAGTAGTAGCCGACGTAGGTACCGAGGGGAACGAGACGCTCTGTCTCCTCCTTGGAGCGGATACCGATATCGATGAGGAGATCCTTCCATTCGGGGGTCTTGTTCTCGTCGCCCGACTTCACGAGATGAGGTGCGAGAGAGGCGAAAACGCCGTAGAGACGACCGCCCGGAGCGTAGACCCATACGTCGGAGGCAGGCAGGAGCTGACGGTCGATACCTCCGACACTTATAACGCGGAGATAGCCCTCGTCGGTGATACCTGTCACCATCATACCGACCTCATCGAAGTGGGCATCGAGCATTATTCGGGGTGCGTTTTCGTTAGCCGATCTTTTAACGAGGATGATGTTACGTGCGGCATCGCAGTAGACCTCGTCAAAGCGGTCGCCGACGAGAGCCTTTACGTCCTCGAAGGCGTTTCGTTCACAGCCCGGTATCGACATGATACCGCAGAGGCTGCGAAGAAGCTGTTTGTATTCGAACATGATCTATCCTCCGTTTGTGGATATTATTGTGATATTATGCTACGCCCGGTCTGTACGGGCATTTTTTTATTTTTACTTGAACGACAGCACCAGCTCCTTGAAATGTCGTCCGCGAACGGCGAAGTTCGGGAACGCATCGAACGAAGCGGCGGCAGGGGAGAGTATGACCGTGTCACCGTCTCGAGCGGCGGCACGTGCGGCGCGGACAGCCTCGTCAAAGGACGGCTCTCTGATGAGCCGCAGACCGCGCTCCCTTGCAGAGCTGTATTCGGGGTCGTTCGTTATCGCGGCGTAGACCTTTTCCATAGTCGCGCCGGTCAGCACGAGGGTGTGAACGGTCGAGGAGAAGACGGTCTTTGCAAACGGTGCGTAGTCGAGGTTCTTATCCGAGCCACCGACGATCAGCACGACCGGACGGTCGGTCAGAGCCGAGAGGGCGGCGGCGGTACGGGTAGGCGAGGAGTCTATAGAGCCGTTTATATAGGTGACGCCGTCAAGCTCACGGACGAATTCGAGACGATGCTCGACACCGCCGAACGTTCGTGCGATCTCACGCACGCCTTCGTAGGAGACCTTACCGTGCGTTATCGCGACGGCGGTCATGAAGTTTGCGATATTGTGAAGCCCGGGGAGGCGTATGTCGTCGCGCTTCATGACGACCCTCACACCCTCGTTCGGGAAGCGTGAATATACAGTAGCACCGTCGAGCCAGACCGCGCTGTCGATATCGCGGAGCGTACCCTCGGGGATAGGTGAGAGAGAGAAGAGGGTGACGGGGGTATCGGTCGTTTGAAGCTCGATCGCGGCGGCTCCTGTGAGGTCGTTATCGTAGTTGAGGACGGCGCGACCGCATTTTTTCAGCAAGCGTGTCTTTGCGCGGACGTACTCGTCCATATCCGTATGCCAGTTCAGGTGGTTGGGGGTGATATTGGTTATTGCGGCGACCTCGACGGGGGAGTCGATGGTCATGAGCTGGAAGCTCGACAGCTCGACCGCGACGGCATCGTTCTCGGATATCCTCGGGTATCTGTGGAGCAGTGGTTCTCCGATATTTCCGCCGAGGAAGACGTGCTCCTTACCGAGACCTGCTTCAAGGAGGAGGGAGGTTATCGTAGTGGTGGTGGTCTTTCCGTCACTTCCGGTGACGGCGTAGACGGGGCAGGGCTCGAGGGAGAGGAACAGCTCCATTTCGGAGGTAAGGGTCGAGCCGTTTTTGACGGCACGGAGAAGCTCGGGGAGGTCGGGGCGTATCCCGGGGGAACGGAAGACTATATCCTCGGAGATACCGCCTAAGTAGTCATCGCCCGTGATAAGCTCCGCGCCGAGACTGCGGAGACGGGTGGCGTTTTCGCCGAGTTCTTCTTCGGACTTTTTGTCGCGCACGGTGAGGTGAGCCGCGCTTTTTGCGACGATCTCGGCGAGGGGCATATTGGAGACGCCTGCGCCGAGTAGGGAGACGGTCTTATTTCGAAAAAGCTCGTCAAGTGATGTTTTCATCGAAAGCTCCATATATATTATTCTGTACACATATTATATACCAACCGTCTTCGTTTGGCAATAGCTATAGGCTTGGTCATCGGACTTTTTGTGGCGGCGTGACGCCGCAGGCATGGATCGGGTCGCCTGAGGCGACAGGCATGGATCGGCGCACTTGCAGTTTAAGTTGAAAGAGATACCACTACAATATCATTGGTGCAGATCTATTATAACGCGCTC
>CAYSKU010000163.1:0-5741 GCA_964431775.1 uncultured Ruminococcus sp.
ATGCGAGGTGTCGTATATGAAAAGCTTTCGCTCGATCAAAAATAATCCGACCCTTGACGGACTGTTCCGCCTGTCGGACGATGTAGTCTATTCGAACGCCGGAGGGAAGAGCCTCACCCTGCGTGTCATCTTCCCATGGAGGAACGATAATAACCGCGACAGACGTTATCCGCTCATCCTGTTCATACAGGGCTCGAGCTGGACGCATCCGAACATCAATTCGGAGCTTCCCCAGCTTGCATGGTACGCTCGTCACGGCTACGTCGTTGCAACGGTGACTCACCGCAGCTGTCTTGACGGCTTCCCGTTTCCGGCGTACCTTGAGGACGTAAAATGCGCCCTCCGTTATCTACGTAAAAACGCGGAGGAGTTCGCGATAGATACGGAGCGTGTCATTGCCTACGGCACATCCTCGGGCGGCAATACCGCACTCCTGCTCGGTATGACCGGTGACGATGCGCGCTATAAGACCGACGAATACGCCGATATGTCAGACTCCGTCTCCGCAGTGGTCGAATGCTTCGGACCGACCGATATGTTCGATCTGCACGAATATTTCATCGCGAACGGAGGAGATCTCGAATTTATAAAAAGTCTGCTCGGCGGCGATGCGAACGACCCTGCCGCACGCTCGAACGCACACGATATGAGTCCGCTCCTGATCGCACGCAGTGGCGTGACCTATCCGCCGATGCTCCTGCTCCACGGAGATGCAGACCGTATCGTGCCGTATGAGTCGCAGGGAGTGCGTATGGCAGAGCGGCTATCGGAGCTTGACTGTGACGTGTCGTTCGTTCGCGTAGAGGGCGCGGATCACGAGGGAGACTTCTGGAGCGATGAGCTGCACGATATAGTCCTCGATTTCATAAACGCTCACAGCATTTAAGTATGACAGAGCCACGGAGTACCATCATGAATCTTGACTTTCAAACTATGAAGCCGATCCTTCAGGCTGACTTTGACAGAGTTCTCGATGCCTATCCCACCGATATGCAGTCGATACGCGAACGGATACCGTATGGCGGCGACCCCTACGTCCGTAAGCTCTCGATAATCGAGACCGCCGCACGTGAGTGTCCCGTCAGACTGTTCGGACATTATCCGTTTGCCTTCGAGCTTGACGTAGGTGAGCCGCGTCACGTATGCTATACCGGACTCGGCAGCCTCTGCCTGAGCCGTAGCGGAGCGGACTTTGCACCTCTCGGTGAGCTTCGCGGTATCCTCGGACGAAACAGCCTCGGTTCGTTCAACGATTATACCGACCACCTCCATCGGACTATGGATCACGATAAGCTCCTCTCGGTCGGCTTTCGCGGAGTGTACGAGGAGTGTGCGAGACTGAACCTCACGGAGACCAATGACCAAAAACGAAGGTATCGTGAGACCGTCATGCGGATATGTCGTGCGGTCGAGCTGATCGGACTTCGCCTGCGTGAGCTTGCCGCAGAGCAGCTTGCGGAAGGAAACTACGCAGACGATGACGAGCTTTATAACCTGCGCCGTATCGTCTCCTCCGTGAATACACCGTGGGAAGCTCCGGTAACGATGTTCGATGCACTGAACTCAATTCTCTGCACGACCCTGTATATCTCCGGTCTTGACGGAGTCGAGGTCAACGCATACGGCGCACTTGACAGACTTGTCGAGCCGTTCTACGAAAGAGACCTTGCCTCAGGACGTATCACACGTGAGGAAGCGTTCTATCTCATACAGTGCTTCCTTTATAAAACGGATATGCACTGCCATTTCAATGACGAACGAAAGACCTACGATAACGGTGTGTCCGTCATGATCGGCGGCTGTGACCAAAGCGGAAGACCCGTCTATAACGCAGTTACCGATATGGTCATCGATGCGTATATGGATAACCGACTCATAAATCCCAAGCTGAACGCACGTGCCGGCGCAAATAGTCCGCGTGAATATATCGAGCGGCTGTCCGCACTCATACGGAACGGCGGCAATAATCTGGTCATAGAGAACGACGACTATATAATTCCCATGTTCATCCGTATGGGTCTCTCACCGGAGGATGCACGAACGTATGTCGGAAACGGCTGTCAGGAGGTCATATGCAGAGGTCAGCGGCACAGCCGCGCCTTTACGTACCTCAATACGGTACAGGTGCTTCTTGATACACTACGTTTTTCAAACGGCATACCGATCACCGAGGAGCTACAGCATATCTACCGCTACGGCAGCTTCGCTACGGACTCGTTCGAGGAGCTGAAACGCTCGTTCCTACAGAACCTCCGCTCGTATATCCGCGTTATTGCCGAGACGTTCGCCCCCTACGAGAGGATACACCATACCCTCCTTCCCGAGCCCATGCACTCCGCGTTCACAGATGACTGCATAGCGAGAGGGCAGGATATTACCGAGGGCGGTGTGCGCTACGATAACAGTACCCTGTCACTGGTCGGCTTCGGAACACTGTGCGACAGTCTGCTCAGCCTACGCGCCGCGTACCGTGACGGAAGCGTTGAAGCACTCCTCACGGCGGTGAGCGAGAATTTCGAGGGTAACGAGCTTCTTCGAAGACGACTGCAAGGAAGTACGGAGCGGTTCGGACACTCGACCGAGGCGGACGAATTTGCCGCAGAGCTTGCGGATGAGCTTGCTCACGTTGCGGACGGTATCCGTACGGCTCACGGAACGGAGTGGCATACCTCACTGTTCACGTATTATATGTTCAGGAACCTCGGCGGCAGTACAGGCGCGACACCGGACGGCAGACGTGCCGGCGAAACGTTCTCACGTCAGATGAATATGGCACAGCTTCCCGATATGACCACGGCGGCGCGGTCGATGTCGTACCTCACCAAGGCGGAATTTACAGATGTCGGAATGTTCGACTTTGCACTACCGTATACCGTGACCGAGAGTGCATCGCTTGGCGGCGCACTGACCGACTATATCAGAACGTGTCTTGAATTAAAGCTTCCGGTACTGCAAACGAATACGGCAGACCGACAAACGATGCTCGAGGAGCGCGACTGTAAGGGAACGCATCCGGAGCTGATCGTCCGCGTATGCGGCTACAGTGCCGTTTTCGGACAGCTCTCACGCGATATGCAGGACGAGATCATCGAGCGGTCTGTCTACTGAGCCGCCTGAGGCTGCGCGCATGAATCGGCGTTCGTGAAGTTTAAGTTGAAAGACATCGCACGACAATTTTATGTGTGCAGATCTATTATAACGCACTCTCCTTCAGTCGCCGTCGTCGCCACAAATGGCGACTGCGACAGCTCCCTCCCGGAGGGAGCCTCATCCGCGTGCAGCCGAATAATAAAGAAATACGACAAATTAAAGGCGGTGTTTTTTTACACCGCCTTCCTTTTTCTTTTTATGTGCGTTCCCTACCTTATGCTCTTTTTCAGCTTCGAATAATGGATGAAGTAGAAAACAGTGTGCGCGGCAGTCGTGAGAGTCCACGAGATGGGGTACGATATGTACAGTGCCGGCAGGGAGTGGACGGAAGCAAAGACCGTCATTATCCAAACTATGCGGAACAGACACGAGCCGACCAGTGACGTTATCATCGGAACTATCGACATTCCCATTCCGCGCTGACCGCCGACCATTACCTCCATCATACCGCATAAGAAATACGGGAGCATGACGTAAACGAGACGTGTGATACCGTAGGGGATCGCATCGGGGTCGTTCGGCAGATATATCCTTAGCAGAGGCTCACCAAAGAGGAACATAAGCCCACCTACAACGACTCCGATCGTGACAACGACTATGAGACACCGTACCAGGACCTTGTTTATCCGGTCGTAACGCCTTGCACCGATGTTCTGACCGATAAACGTTAGCGCGGCATGATAGACGGAGTTCATCGCAGTGTACGCAAAGCCCTCGAGCTGAGACGCGGCAGTGTTTCCTGCCATGACAAGAGAGCCGAACGAGTTGACGGAGGACTGTATGACAACGTTGGAGATAGAGAAGACCGAACCCTGTATGCCGGCAGGAAGTCCGACACGGACGATCTTTTTCAGCTTGTCGGGATGTATGCGGAGCATCTTGAAGTCAAGGTGACAGCAGCCGCGCTCACGTACAAGGCAGACTAAGATGAGCACCATCGAAACGTACTGCGAGATGATCGTTGCGATAGCCACACCGGCAACACCCATGTGGAACACTATGACGAACAAAAGGTTCAGTATGACGTTGACGATACCCGAGATCATTAAGAAAAAGAGCGGTCTTTTCGTGTCTCCGACAGAACGGAGGATAGATGCACCGAAATTGTAGATAAGAGAAGCGGGAGTGCCGAGAAAATATATCTCGAGATAGGTCGTCGAGAGCGGAAGCACGTCCGGAGGAGTATCCATCCACTCAAGGAACGTTCCCGAGCAAAGACAGCCGAACGCACCTACTATTATACCGCTGAATATGCTGACGAGGATAGACGTGTGGACAGTGCGCTGTACACCGTTGTAGTCTCCTGCGCCGTAATCGTGAGCGACCGCAACGGCAGTACCTACGGAAAGACCGATGAAGACGTTGACGATCAGGTTTATAAGAGAGCCGGTCGAGCCGACAGCCGCAAGTGCATTGCTTCCGTCAAAGCGACCAACGACTATGTTGTCTGCCGTATTGTAAAGAAGCTGTAATATTCCGGTCAGGATAAGCGGAACGATATATCGAATGATCTGTCCCGTCAGGGATCGCTCCCTTTTCTGCTTTACCGTTTCACTCATTTTTTATATAACTCCGTTCTTTTGCAATGGACCCTTTCGACGACCCATAACGCCTTTTAGATATCCGTGAGACAGTCGAGTGGGTGCAGTTTTAAGGGGAAACCTTCTTGTAAAAGGTTTCCCCGAGTATCCTTTTATCGATCAGCCGAGCCAACCGAGGTCGATGAGCCAGTTCTTCAGAAGTCCCGTCCACTGAGCAACGTGAGGCATATTCTCCGCAACTCCGAGACCGTGATAGCCGGAGGGGAATATGTGCATCTCGTGCTTGATACCGTGCTCGCGCAGAGCCTTTGCGTAGAGATAGCTGTTGATGACGTTTACGCAGTTGTCATCGGAGGTGTGCCACAGGAACGCAGTCGGAGTGGTGTCGGAAACGAGAAGGTCGGGCGAATACTTCGCATAGTCCGTGTCATCGCCGAGGAGGTTCTGGTACGAGCCGACGTGTGCAACGTTCGTTTCGTCGGGCATATGGCAGACTGCGTAGCAGAGTATCGTTGCGTTCGGGAGAGGGCAGACCTTGTCAAGCTCGTCCGTAGCCTCGAAGTCGATCGGGGAGGTGTACGTTGAAACGAGTGCGGCAAGATGACCGCCTGCGGAGGAACCCATCACGGCGATCTTTGCGGGATCGATACCGTATTCCGCAGCGTGAGCGCGGACATAACGGATGGAGCGACGGATGTCGAGAAGCGGCAGGGGGAAGTGATGCGGAGCAACACGGTATTCGCAAACGAAAGCATCCATACCGATGCTGTTGAAGTATTCGGCGTAGCCGCGACCCTCGTGATCCGCACGCATAGCGTAGCCGCCGCCGGGACAGATAACGACAGTTGCGTCGGATATCTTGTTCTCAGCCGGATAATATTCGAGAACGGGTGTCTCCTCGCATCTTCCGGGAACTGTCTCCCAAAGCTTGATGGTGGTCATGGTATTTCTCCTTTTTTAGAAAAAAAGTTTATGCTGTATATGACTGTTCTTGCGACTCAGTGATGATAGCCGGTCATTTTTACGCCGTACTCCGTGCATAGGACGGAA
>CAYSKU010000164.1:0-5720 GCA_964431775.1 uncultured Ruminococcus sp.
GACTGGAAGCTCATGGCAGACAACGACTCCATGTACAATACGCCTCCGTGCTACGCTATCTACGGTGCCGGACTCGTCTACGAATGGCTCCTCGGTCTCGGTGGTCTTTCCGAAATGAAGAAGCTGAACGAAAGAAAAGCCGCTCTCCTGTACGATTATCTCGACTCGCAGAGCTACTATATCGCACCGGTCGAAAAGGACTCCCGTTCCATGATGAACGTAACCTTCGTCACAGGCTCGGAGGAGCTTGACAAGAAGTTCCCGAAGGAAGCCGCTGCCGCAGGTCTCGTCAACCTCAAGGGACACCGTTCGGTCGGCGGTATGCGTGCATCTATCTACAATGCTATGCCCTACGAGGGCGTTGAGGCTCTCGTAGCCTTCATGAAGGACTTTGCCGAAAAGAACCCGAAATAATGCACAGGAGGAAGCGTTATGAAGAACATCAAGCTACTGAACAAGATCGCAAAATGCGGTATCGATATATTTGACAAGGACAGCTACACCGTCTCGGACGACGTTGAGTCTCCGGACGCGATAATGGTACGCTCTGCCGTGATGCACGACATGGTCTTCGACAGCTCCTTAAAGGCTATCGCAAGAGCCGGTGCAGGGGTGAACAACATCCCTCTCGACCGCTGTGCGGAGGAAGGTATCGTCGTATTCAACACCCCGGGTGCAAACGCAAACGGTGTAAAGGAGCTCGTCGTCTGCGGTATGCTCCTTGCCTGCCGTGACGTGGTCGGCGGTATCAACTGGGTACGTGAGATGAAGGACGATGCCGACATCGCACGTCTCGTCGAAAAGGAAAAATCCAAGTTTGCCGGAACCGAGATCGCCGGAAAGACGCTCGGTATCATCGGTCTCGGTGCTATCGGAGGACCTCTCGCAAATGCGGCTGTCGCGATGGGAATGAACGTTATCGGCTGTGACCCGTATATGTCTGTCGATGCGGCATGGAAGATATCGCGCTCCGTCAAAAAGGTTGACACGAGAGAGGAGATATTCGCAAACGCCGACTTTATCTCCATCCACACTCCGCTCATCGTAAACGACGATCCGCATATCAACACCAAACACATGATAGACCGCAACTCCATCGCACTGATGAAGGACGGTGTCATCATACTCAATTATGCACGTGATGCACTGGTGAACGATGACGATCTCGAGGAGGCTCTGCGCTCCGGCAAGGTCAGACGCTACGTCACCGACTTCCCGAACGCACGTACTGCCGGTATGACCGGTGTCATCGCCATACCTCATCTCGGTGCCTCCACCGAGGAGAGTGAGGACAACTGTGCGATCATGGCGGCACGTGAGCTGACCGACTACCTTGAGACGGGCAACATCAAAAACAGCGTTAACTATCCGTCTGTCGAGATGCCGCCGCATAACGGTATACGTCTCGTTATACTCCACAGGAATATTCCGAACATGATCTCGCATATCTCCTCTACCCTTGCCGCACACGATATAAATATCGAAAATCTTGCAAATCGTTCAAAGGGAGACTACGCTGTAACGCTCGTCGATACCATAGCGAACATCACTCCCGATATGGTCGAGGCTATACGCAGCATGGACGGTATCATTAGAGTCATAAGGATAGGATGACCTACAGTCCGAGTACTCGATAGCTTCGGATATCTTCGTAATAAGCACGAGACGTTTGAGAAAAGCCGCAGCTTTATCAAACGTCTCGTGATATTATATGTCTGGTATGAGCGGAATATTCCGTCCTGTGACTGTATTACTTCACTATCCTTCGCGCTTCGAGGTAATAGCGTTTACTGTCCGCTTCACCCATTGAGAAGGTCTTTCTCGGGAGCGTGCCGTGCTTCTTTACGTATGGGAACAGCTCGCTCTTATCCATTACATTCGTAAGGAAGCCGATGCTGTTCTCCTCACATGCAAGAGCAAGGAGCTTATCCTCTCCGTGGATATAGTCGCAGGTCGTTTCGGGATGAGCGGCGATATAGCGATCTATGAAGCACTGCAATGTACCGATCGTCAAGGCGTGCTCCGGCTCTGTAAACGTAAGTGCAAGGCGTTCGTTGGCGGTGACGGCGGTCACTGTATCGGGAGCGTGTTCGTCGGAGGTCTGTACCGTGAGCTTGGAAAGCTCTGACAGAACGTCTGTCGGGTCGCAAGACTTCAGTATACGGTATATCGGATGGAACGTAAGTGAGCTGTCTGTCAGAGAGGTGATCTCGCAGAGTGCAAAGCGCGCCGGATGCTCCATATCTCCGGTCTCCGCCTTTACGTTCTCCCAATGTGCCTTTGCGGCGGCAAGTGAATGGTTTCCGTCACCCATAGCGTAGGCAAGGTCGGAATGCGTACCCTCGTACTCGGCGATATCACGCATTAGAGCAGCAAGTGCCTCTCCCTCGACACGTCGTCCGGTGACATGACCGCCGTTCTTCATAAGCTCAAAGTCATAGACGAGGCTATCGTCCGTAAGTCGTTCGGCGACACGTCCGAGGAAGCTGTCGTCCTCAACGAGTATCAGTATGTGCGGAAGCTCTATGGTTGCGGAGGCACGTACCCTACAGCGCGGAGGTATGCGTGACAGCACGGTCTCCTCCGTTGCACGGACGATAGAGGCAGACGAGCGTGAATAGTCGTAGGCTTCAAGGTCGAGCTTGCCTATGAGTCCGTGACGTATCGCGCCGCCCTCAACGGTACGCTCAAGGTAGATCATGCCGTTTACCCTGTTCAGAGTATCGGTATCGAGCTTTTTCATGTTCTCGTCTATCTCACGCGAATGAACAGTCTCAAGCTCTGTGCCGAGATACGCCTCGGGCAGGATATAGTCGTAGGCAGACGGAGAGCCGTCTATGAGGCGTACACAGTCCTCCCAGTAGGAACGCTCGGAGGTGTACTGGTCGCAGGCAATGACCGCCCAGCGTGTCATCCTGTCGGGGTCGGTCGAAAAGTTCGGAAGAAGTATCTCCGCCGGTCGAAATACGGTATTATATTTATTCATTTTCTTCACCTGTGTATCCATAGTATACCGAAAAAGCTTCGGTTCGATAAAATAATTATACCGTTTTTTTACCGATATGTCAACTGCTTTTTCGGTAGCAGCAGCTACATATAGATCGAACGATCCGCTCCGAAGGTACGCCGACTATAGATTACGCCGTATTTTTGTATTTATATTCGTTATATTCTGTAAAAATATCACATTGACAAAAATCAACGAATTTCATATAATATAATATGATGCATTGTATGTATCAAGCCCATGTAATTTCCATTAATTTTTTTCGAACACTGAGGTTTTTGACGTGAACAATAAGGAAGCATATAATATAAAGGTCGTAAAATTCGGGGGAAGCTCCCTTGCAAGTGCGGAGCAGTTCGTGAAGGTCGCAAATATCATAAAGGCTGACCCCCACAGAAGATTCGTCGTACCGTCTGCTCCCGGCAAACGCTTTTCCGGAGACACTAAGGTCACGGATATGTTCTACGAGTGCTACAACGTTTCCGCAGCCGGAGGGGATATCGACGAGATCTTCGGAAAGGTCTGCGAACGCTATGATCTTATAATATCCGGTCTCGGTATGACGCTCGAGCTGTCCGATGAATACGAGCATATCAAGTGGGCGATCCTCCATCACGCCGGACGTGACTATGCGGCAAGCCGCGGTGAATACCTCAACGGTATCATCCTTGCACATTATCTCGGCTTTGATTTTATCGACCCTGCACCGTATATCAAGTTCCGTGATGACGGCTCGTTTGATTCGGAGATCACAAACACTCTCCTCTCCGAGGAGCTGAAAAAGCACGACAACGGCGTTATCCCCGGCTTCTACGGCTCTATGCCGAACGGTACTATCCGCACCTTCTCACGCGGCGGAAGTGACATAACCGGTTCTATAGTTTCACGCGCCGTGTTAGCCGAGCTTTACGAGAACTGGACCGATGTCAACGGCTTCCTCATGGCTGACCCACGTATCGTTGACGATCCTCGCGGTATCAAATATATCACCTATCGTGAGCTTCGTGAGCTTTCCTATATGGGTGCCGGAGTTCTTCACGAGGATGCTATCTTCCCCGTCCGCTTTGCCGGAATACCGATCAACATCCGAAACACCAACGACCCGTCAGACCCCGGTACGATGATAGTATCGAGTACCGACTTTTACGACACCGAAAATATAATCACCGGTATCGCCGGTAAAAAGGGCTTCTGTGTCATCACCATCGAAAAGGCGATGATGAACTCCGAAAAGGGCTTCGGTCGAAAGGTCCTCGAGGCTATAGAGCATGAGAACATCTCCTTCGAGCATCTGCCCTCCGGTATCGACACGATGAGTGTCGTTCTGAACCGCTCGGAGATCGCCGGCTGCCGCGAACGTCTCGTAAACCGTATCTGCAATGCGGTCGAGCCGGATGCCATCTCCATCGAGGAGGGACTCGCCCTCGTGGCTGTAGTCGGACGCGGTATGGTCAAGGCAAAGGGTACGGCGGTCAGAGTATTCAAGGCGGCTGCCGAGTCTGACATAAACATCCGCATGATCGATCAGGGATCGTCGGAGCTCAACATCATAATCGGTGTTGACGAATCGGATTTCGAAAAAACGATGAGTGCTATCTACAACGAATTCGTAAAATAAACAGCACCTGAACGATTTTGGGGAAAGTCGTATACGACTTTCCCCAAAAGGTATTATTACGAGGTGTACCTTACGCCATTCTGCCGAGCTGTGCGCCGCCGAGAATGTGAAAATGCAGATGAAAAACGGTCTGACCGGCATCGGCTCCGCAGTTCGTGACTACACGATAGCCGTTCTTTACGCCACCGAGGCGTGCGATATGCGGTATCTTTTCGTATATCTTTGCAACGATATCGCTGTTTTCGGAGGTCACCTCGTCAACAGAGGCGATATGCTTCTTCGGAACGATCAGCACGTGGCACGGTGCTTCGGGGTTGATATCGCGAAATGCGTACATATCGTCGTCCTCGTACACCTTTGTTGAGGGGATCTCCCCCGCGATTATCTTACAGAAAAGGCAATCCATTTTTTTGCTCTCCCATCGTTTTATTTTTATATATTTTACCACACATACAGTAAAAAAGCAAGGGATAAAGTTCTATGTTCAAGGTTTTTGATATCCACACGCACACCTACCCCGAGGCTATCTCGGAGAGGGCGTGTGTCAATCTCGGAAGGTTCTACAATTTTGTCACGGAGGGAAAGGGTACCTACGCCGATCTTGAGTCTCAGGCGGTCGAAAACAACGTAGGTGGGTATCTGCTCTTCTCCGTTGCAACGAACGCACATCAGGTCGAAAAGGTCAACACGTCTATTGCGGAGCTTGTCAAGCTCTCACGCTCACACGGCTTCAAGAGCTACGGCTTTGCCGGTATGCACCAGGACTTTTCCGACTTCGAGGGTGAGCTCGACCGCTGTATCTCTCTCGGTCTGTGCGGCGTAAAGCTGCACCCCGACATTCAGGGAGTCGATATAAACGACAATCGTCTTCTTCCGCTGTACGAGCTTATGCAGGAGAGAGGGCTTCGTCTGTACCTGCACATGGGTGACGACCGTCCCGAATACCGTTTTTCCGAGGCTAAAAAGCTCGTTGACATTTTAGAACGCTTCCCCTCCCTTGTCGTCGTTGCGGCGCACCTCGGCGGCTTTCGTGCGTGGGAGGCTTCCGCGCACCTTCTTGCGGGACATGAGAACGTATGGTACGACACCTCGTCC
>CAYSKU010000165.1:0-5689 GCA_964431775.1 uncultured Ruminococcus sp.
CCACGGCGCGGAGGGGACGAACAACCTCATACGTGAGGGCGCGATCACCGTCCTTACCGCAGAGGATATCCTTGCGGAGTACGAATTCATGTATCCGCATTCCGTCAGTGTCCAACGGGCGCACGCATTTTTGAAGAATAAGGATATGGACACCCTGTCGCGCTCCGCGATGACACGTTCGAGGATAAATTCACGAACGGAGAGCGGTACGCTCGGCACTGCAAGCTACTACGGCTCAGGCTCCTACGGAGGACGTCGCAGCGATCGTCCGGAGGCAGCCGCACCCCTGCAGACACAGCCTGCCGTCTCGACTAACGAAGCTACAGCTGTAGTCGATAACGGCACACAGACTGCCGTTCCGAAGGAAAAGCCCGTTGAGAGATCGGCACGGGCAGTTAATATCGTAAAGTCACTCTTTGACTCGGAAAAGAAGGGAAGCCCGCGAAAAAACGATAGATCGGGCGAAAAAGCTGACGAAAAGGTCGTTCCGGCTAAAAAGATCGAGCTTGATATGCTTGATAAGACCGAGATCAAGGTATATAATAAAATGAAGCCCGGCGTACCCACGCTTCCGGACGAGCTGGTCGATGGCGAGACCTCGGTCGGCACGGTGCTCGGCGCACTGACGATGCTTGAGATGGCAGGTGCGGTCGAGTCGGGAAGCGGAGGCTATTTCCAGCGAGTACAGCCGGACGATATCATGCAGTCGGAAAACGACTGAAGCAGTCTATGGACTGCGATACCCCACAAAATAAACGAAGGGAATAAAAATGGCACATCTTCTCATTATGGAGTCCCCCACAAAGGCGAATACCGTAAAAAATTATCTCGGCTCGAGCTATAAGGTCGTTGCCTCAAAGGGACACGTTCGCGATCTGCCGAAATCAACTCTCGGCGTTGACATCGAAAATAATTTTGAAGCACATTATATAAATATCCGCGGAAAGGGAGAGCTTATCCGCGACCTTAAAAAGGAAGTCAAAAAGGCAGACAAGATATACCTTGCGACAGACCCCGACCGAGAGGGAGAGGCTATCGCGTGGCATCTTGCGGTCGCACTCGGCATACCCGAGGAAAAGGCAATGCGCGTGACCTTCAATACCGTCACGAAGTCGGTCGTCAAGGAGGCTATAAAAAAGCCGCGTAAGATAGACATGGATCTCGTGAACGCACAGGAGACCAGACGTATCCTCGACCGTATCATCGGCTATAAGGTAAGCCCGTTCCTATGGAATGCGGTAAAGATCTGTCTTTCCGCAGGACTTGTGCAGTAGGCGGTCACAAATCTGATAGTTGACCGCGATAACGAGATACGCAGCTTCGTGCCGCGTGAATACTGGACTATAGAGGCACTCCTCAAAAATCACGAGGGCAAGAGCTTTGGAGCAAAGTTCTACGGAAGTGCCTCTACAAAGGAAAAGATAGAGCTGCAGGACGAGACTGCCGCACGTGCCGTCACCGAGGCGGTCACCGGAAAGCCGTTCATCGTGTCGGACATAAAAAAAGGAAAGAAGCTGAAAAATCCGGCACCTCCGTTCATCACCTCGACCCTTTTGCAGGAAGCCTCACGTAAGCTCAACTTCCAGTCACAGCGTACCATGAGGGTCGCGCAGGAGCTTTACGAGGGTATAAACCTTGGCGCGGAGTTCGGCGGTACACAGGGTCTCATAACGTATATGCGTACCGACTCACCGCGTATCTCCGAGGAGGCGCAGGCTGAGGCAAAGGAATATATCATAGATAAGTACGGTGAGGAGTACTATCCGTCATCGCCGCGTGTCTATAAGTCCTCCGCGAACGCGCAGGACGCGCACGAGGCGATCAGACCGTCGGGCGCGAAGCTCGAGCCGCAGATGATAAAAAAGCTCCTGTCCCTCGACCAGTACAGACTATATAAGCTGATCTGGGATCGCTTTATCGCAAGCCAGATGGAGTCTGCGGAGCTTGCGACCGTGCAGACCGACTTTACCTGTGAGGACTACCTCTTCCGTGCAAGCGGCTATACCGTGAAGTTCGCAGGCTATATGGCACTGTACGAGGAGGCAGCCGACGAAGCGGAGAGCGGTGACGATAACGTTCGTATACCTCCGGTCGAGGTGGGAGAGAGCCTTGAAGCGGAGAGAGTCACACCGTCTCAGCACTTCACAGAGCCTCCGGCACGCTATAACGAAGCCTCTCTCGTAAAATTCCTCAAGGAAAAGGGAATAGGAAGACCGAGTACCTATACCCCGATCATCACGATAATAATCTCCCGTGGCTACGTCAAGCGCGAGGGACGCTCGTTCGTCCCGACACCGCTCGGCGAGATCACGACAAAGCTGATGTGCGAGTATTTCCCCGATATCGTTGACTATAAGTTCACAGCCTCGATGGAGGACAGACTTGACGATATCGAGAACGGCGAGTGCGCTATGCTCTCGGTCCTCGACGACTTCTACGACGGCTTCAAAAAGGAGCTTGACAACGCACTCGAAAATATAGGTACTAACGATGTCGAGCTGCCCGTTGAGGAGACCGACATAATATGTGAGCATTGCGGAAGCCGTATGATCGTCAAGAACGGACGCTACGGTAAGTTTGCCGCCTGCCCGAACTACCCCTCCTGTAAGAATACCAGACCGCTCACACGCTCGGGTGAAGCACTGGTCGAAAAGGTGCCGGAGCTTGCACCGATAAAGTGTGAGCTGTGCGGCGCGGATATGATACTCCGTAACGGACGCTACGGCAGCTTCTACGCCTGCTCGAGATACCCCGAGTGCAAGTTCACGAAGCAGAAGACACGCTCACTCGGCGTACCCTGTCCCACGTGCGGCGCGGATATCATCACGAAGCACGGTAAGAACAGAACGGTGTTCTACAGCTGTTCGAAGTACCCCGACTGCACGTTCTCGTCATGGGATATGCCTACTGCGGAGAAATGCCCGAGGTGCGGCGGGATGCTCTATCGTAAAAAGGGAAAGAACCAGCTCGTATGCAAGACCGAGGATTGCGGCTATAAGGTCGATGTCAAGCCTGAGGAGACCGTAAACGCCGAACAGACAGAAACGGAAGCATGAAGAATATAAATATCTACGGTGCGGGACTTGCCGGAAGTGAAGCCGCATGGCAGGCGGCTCGTCGCGGAGTCCACGTCACCCTATACGAGATGAAGCCGCAGAAGAGATCTCCGGCACACCATGCGGATACCTTTGCGGAGCTCGTCTGCTCAAATTCGCTCCGCTCGTCGGAGCTGACGAACGGTGTCGGACTGTTAAAGGAGGAGCTGTCACGCCTCGGCTCACTGATCATGGAGGCAGCAAAAAGCACACAGGTCGCGGCAGGAGGTGCGCTGGCGGTCGATCGTGTACTCTTTTCGGAATACGTCACGGAGAAGCTCCGCGCCGCACCCGAGATCGAGATAGTCGAGCGTGAGATGACCTCCGTACCGGAGGACGAGATCACCGTTGTTGCGACAGGTCCTCTCACCTCCGATGCACTTGCAGAGACCATAGCCGAGAAGATCGGCGATAACAGACTCTACTTCTTTGATGCGGCAGCCCCCATAGTCGATGCGGAGTCGATCGACATGACGAAGGCGTTCTACGCCACACGCTACGGGAACGCCCGACTATATAAACTGCCCGATGAACGAAGAGGAGTATAAGGCGTTCTATAAGGCTCTGATCGGAGCTGCGACCGCCGAGCTTCACGAATTCGAAAAGGGTGAACGTATAAAGGTCTTCGAGGGCTGTATGCCGGTCGAGGTAATGGCTTCGAGAGGTGAGGATACCCTCCGCTTCGGACCTATGAAGCCGGTCGGTATAAGAGACCCCCGAACAGGTGAGGAATACTACGCGATAGTACAGCTCAGACGTGAGAACGAGGAGGGAACTATGTTCAACCTCGTCGGCTTCCAGACCCACCTTACCTTCCCCGAGCAGCGCAGAGTGTTCCGTATGATACCGGGACTTGAGAACGCGGAGTTCCACCGCTACGGTGTCATGCACAGGAACACCTTCCTCAATTCTCCCGAGCTTCTCGAACCCGATTATTCACTCAGAACGAACGGTAATATATTCTTCGCAGGACAGATGACAGGCGTAGAGGGATATATCGAGTCAGCCGCCTCGGGCTTTGTTGCCGGAACGTGCGCCGCACGACGTGCGCTGGAGCTTGAGCCGATCGCCTTTCCGCGAGAGATGATGATCGGAGCTATGGCACATTACGTTGCGAGAGGGGACAAGACCCTCTTCCAGCCGATGAACGCCAACTTCGGTATAGTTCCGGCACTCGAGCAAAGGGTCAAGGGAGGAAAGAAGCTTCGTAACGAGGCATACGCAAGGCGCGCACTCGAAAAAACAGACGAGTTCATCGGACTCTTGGAAGCACACTGAGAATACAGGGAGCTTTGATATGGATATCATGATCGATGCAATGGGCGGTGATAACGCCCCGGGCGAGATAGTCCGCGGCGCGGCACTTGCCGCCGAAAGATATAAAGTAAAGCTGACACTTGTCGGAGATAAGCCGGTGATCGAGGGACACCTGCGCGAGGTCGGAGCAGCCACACGCGGTATCGAGATCGTACATACCGAGGAGGTAATAACGATGGAGGACGATCCGCTGTCGGTCGTCCGCTCGAAGAAGGCGTCCTCTATGGCTGTCGGACTGAGAATGCTCAAGGAGAGCGGAGATGCATTCGTCTCGGCAGGAAATACCGGCGCACTTCACGCAGGCTCGTCTCTTATTATACGTCCGATAAAGGGCGTACTGCGCTCCGGTATCGCGACCATACTTCCGTTCAAGCGTCCCGTACTCCTGATGGACTGCGGCGCGAACGTCAACGTGACTGCGGAATACCTCGTGCAGTGGGCGTTGATGGGTTCGATATATATGAAGAACGTACACGGCGTGAGGAGTCCCGAGGTCGGACTTCTCAATAACGGTACGGAGGAGCATAAGGGAACGCAGATACAGATCGATGCCTACAAGAGACTGAGCTCCTTCGAGGGTATCGACTTTGTCGGAAATATCGAGGGAAAGGAGGTACCGAACGCACCGTGTGACGTTCTCGTCACCGACGGCTTTACCGGAAACGTCACCCTCAAGCTCATCGAGGGGATGGCGAAGTTCATGTTCGGTACGCTCAAGGATATATTTTCCTCGAACATGATGACGAAGATGTCGTATCTCGTCATGAAGGAGCAGCTTCGCGGTCTGAAGCGCAGCTTCGATGCCTCCGAATACGGCGGCGCACCTCTCCTCGGACTGCAAAAGCCGGTCATAAAGGCACACGGCAGCTCGGATGCCGCCGCGATATGCAATGCGGTACGTCAGGCGGAGTCGTTCGTTGAGACAGGTGTCATAGCTCAGATCGCCGAAACGATGGCGGAGCAGAGGAAGCAGGTGGAGCATGAATAATAACGTAAGAGAACCGATGGTACAGCCGAGACCTCTCGAGGAGCTTGAGGAAAGGCTTGGTCATACCTTCAAAAATAAGGACTATATCACAGTCGCGCTGACACATTCGTCCTACTCGAACGAGATGAAGGCAAAGGGACAGCGCGTACCCTTTAACGAGCGTCTCGAATTTCTCGGAGACTCCGTGCTTTCGATAATCGTAAGCTCGTTTATCTTTGACAAATACAAAAATAAGCAGGAGGGTGACCTCACGAAGATACGTGCGGCGGTCGTCTGCGAAAAAGCACTT
>CAYSKU010000166.1:0-5659 GCA_964431775.1 uncultured Ruminococcus sp.
CTCCTTCCACCGCTAACGCGGTCCCCCTCCCTCCCGGAGGGAGGCTCATTCACGTTCAGCCTGTACGAAAGAATACGACAAAATATCATGTCAGCCGACCAAGTATGCACCAATGTCATTGTCGTGGGATCGCTTCCAACCCAAGCTTCACGAACGCCGATGCCCGCCCGTCGCCTCAGGCGACCTAGAAGCGGAAATAGAGGAATGCGCTGTAGGAGTTGCCGACGAGACGGACGGAGGATAGAGCGATGAGCAGAATAAGAACGACCGTCTTAGTTATCCGCGCCGTGTTGTACGATATCATCCTGCGCTCGCCCAATTTTTTCCATATGGTCGGGATGACCGGAACGGAGAAGAGCAGCGCGAACAGCAGAAGTATGCAGTTCTCGAATATCAGCGAGTTCGTGAATATGTCCGTCACCGCCGTACAGCCGAAGCCGAACAGATAGCCGAGACTCTTCAGCAGTCCCTTGTCAAAATAGAATATCGCAAAGCCGAATACCGTGATGAACAGCGTGTATGCGTGCGACAGCACGAACGAGACCGCCTTCGGCATACGCTCGAAACGACGTAGCAGCGACGACTTCTCCCACATCAGCAGAACAGCGTAGTACAGCCCCCATAGGATGAAGTTCCATGACGCACCGTGCCACAGACCGGTCAGAAACCATACCACAAGTATGTTCCTCTGCTGATCGTGACGGTTGCCGCCAAGCGGAATGTATACGTAGTCGCGGAAGAACGTTCCGAGAGACATATGCCATCTGCGCCAGAATTCGGTAGCACTCGCGGAGATGAGCGGATAGTTGAAGTTCTCGAGGAAGCGGAAGCCGAACATCTTGCCAAGCCCTATAGCCATGTCGGAGTAGCCGGAGAAGTCGAAATAGAGCTGGAGGGTGAAGAACAGCGCACCTGCCCAGCGTGAGACGAGCGTCACGTCGGAAAGTCCGTACAGCGCGGTCACGACCGAATCACAGCAGTCCGCGATAAGCACCTTTTTGGCAAGCCCGACCGAAAAACGGAACATACCGTCGTTGAAGTCGGATAGCTCGACCCTGCGGTCGGCAAGCTGCTCCTCTATGTCCTTGTAGCGGACTATAGGTCCCGCGATCAGCTGGGGGAAGAACGAAACGTACAAAAGTAGACTGAAAAACGACCTCTGCACCTTTGCATCGTCACGATATACGTCTATAACGTAGGACATGGTCTGGAAGGTGAAAAAGCTGATGCCTATCGGCATGGTCAGCGAGACGACCGGTATCTTTGCGTGAAAGATGAAGTTGAAGGTCTCGGTGAAAAAGCCGAGATACTTGTATACGCAGAGTATGCCGAGGTTGAAGACTATCGCGGATACGAGCCATAGCCTCTTCGCTCCGGCAGTGTATACGTGGTCGATCATCAGACCGAACAGATAGTCCCCAAGCACGAGACCTATCATCAAAAATATCGCGACCGGCTCTCCCCATGCGTAAAACAGCAACGAGAACGCAAGGAGGACGATGCGGCGGTAGGTATCGTTCTTTATTACATAATACGCCAATAAAAGTATCGGCAGGAAGATATACAGAAACAGAAGATTCGAGAAAACCATTTTAAAGTCCTTCGGATAAAAATGATAGCTGTAACGCTCCACTCCTCATAATTATAGCATTTTATTGTCACTTTGTAAACAGCATACAAAAAATTTCACTGCGACAGCGTATGCTTAATGTCGCCCCGTCCCGACTATCGCGTCGTACAGCTCCCGTGCGGTGCGGACAAATACCGTGCCGCCCTCGCTCACGAGAAGCTCCTCGTCACGGAAGCCCCATAGGACGGAGATAACGTCCATTCCGGCGTTCTCGGCTGTCCGTATATCGACCTCGGAGTCACCTATATAGACGCATTCGCCGACCGACAGACCGAGTGCCTCGACCGCCTTATATACGGTATCGGGGTACGGCTTGCGGCGCACGCCCTCCGCCTCACGTTCTCCGCACACGACCGTCAGTCTCGGGAAATACCTCGCGCAGAGAGACACCGTCGAGACGTGCGGCTTGTTCGAAACGACCGCGACCGCGATGCCGTCCGCGATAAGCTCGTCGATAAGCTCGACCACACCGTCATACGGCGCGGTCTGCCGCTCGGAATGCTCTGCGTAATAGGCTCGGTAGAACGTCACTGCCTCCGCAAAAGAGGCGTTTTCCCTCCCCTGCGGCACGGACAGCTCGATCAGACGCTCGACACCGTTTCCGACAAAGGAGCGCACCTCGGTGCGTGTCCGCTTCGGAAGGTCGAAATGCTCCATGGTCACGTTTACGGCGTTATACAGGTCGTCGAGGGTATCGAGAAGTGTGCCGTCAAGGTCAAATATCGCTGCTTTATAGCTCATATATATTCACTCCGTTCGGGTATTGCCTCCGCGTGGCAGAGGCTTACCGATAAAGTATAGCACATATGTGTCGTTTTTTCAAGAAGGAAGTCGCGGCGGCGACCCGCCTGAGGCGGGGCGCAGTCATCGGCATTAGTGAAGCTTAGTAGGGGAGATATCCCACGACAATATTATTTGTGCAGACTTGTCTGCTGACATTATATTTGTCGTATTCTTTCGTACCGACTTCACGCAGTCAAGGCTCCCTCCGGGAGGGAGCTGTCTGCGTTCGCCGCTTGTGGCGAACGCAGACTGAAGGAGAATGCGTTATAATAAGGTTGGATTTTCTAAAATAAAGCAAGTCTAAACTTCACGTTATGCACTCTCCTTCCACCGCTTGCGCGGTTCCCCTCCCAGAGGGAGGCTCATTCACGTTCAGCTAAGTCGTCTCGTCAGCCGACCAAATCTGCACCAATAACATTGTCGTGGGATGTCGTGCGATATCGACTTCACATGCGCCGATTCATGCCGGCGGCGTCACGCCGCCGGCTTGAAATGTGCAGGGGGATGTGGTATACTTAGGGTGAAAAAAAACGAAAAATGAGGTGGAAATATGCTTGAAACCGTTCTTCATACGTGCGACCTGTGCGTGGTCGGCGGCGGTCTCGCCGGAATGTGCGCGGCTGTCGCGGCAGCACGCGGCGGTGCTAAGGTCGTCATAATGCAGGATAGACCTGTGTTCGGCGGTAACGCCTCCTCCGAGATACGTATGTGGGTCTGCGGCTCGGACGGCTCGATGAACCGTGAGACCGGTATAATAGAGGAGCTACAGCTCGAAGCACTCTATCGTAACCCCGATAAGCTCTACGGTATCTGGGACGGTCTCCTATACGGAAAGATACGCTCCGAACAAAATATCACCTATCTTCTGAATTGCTCGTGCTGTGACGCAAGGGTCGAGGGAAACACTATCGTCAGCGTGACCGGCTGGCAGACGACTACGCAGAAATGGCACAGGGTAAAGGCTCGTTATTTCGCGGACTGCTCCGGCGACAGCATTCTCGCACCACTCTCGGGTGCTATGTACCGAGTCGGTCGTGAAGCCTGCACCGAATTCGGTGAACGTACCTCGCAGACCGAGGAGGATCGCCGGACTATGGGCATGAGCTGTCTCATACAGTGCCGCAAGACCGACCGTGCGTCAAGCTTCATACTTCCGTCATGGGCAAGACGGCTCAGTGCCGAGGAGATCGCGCTCCGCAGACCGAATATGAGAGCCGTTTCCGAAAACTACTGGTATCTCGAGCTCGGCGGCAACCGCGACTCCATCGCCGATACCGAGGAGGTGCGCGACGAGCTCGTCGCACTCGCCTACGGTATGTTCGACTACATCAAGAACAGCGGTGAGGTCGAGGATGCGGACTACTGGCAGCTCGATTTTCTCGGCTTCCTCCCCGGTAAGCGTGAGTCGCGGCGCATGGTCGGTGACTACATTATGACACAGTGCGATATCCTCGACGGTGGGCATTTCGAGGATATAGTCGCCTTCGGCGGCTGGCCTCTCGATGACCATCACCCCGACGGCTTCTATCACTACGGTAATCCGAACGTCTGGGGACGTACCCCCGCACCCTACGGTATACCCTACCGCTGTCTCTACTCAAAAAATATAGATAACCTATTCTTCGCAGGACGTAATATATCCATGACCCATGCGGCTATGAGCAGTGCGCGAGTCATGGCGACCTGCGCGACCCTCGGTGAGGCAGTCGGTACTGCCGCCGCTATCGCAAACGAGTTCGGACTGAGTCCGCGTGGCGTGTACGAAAAAAAGCTCCCCGAGCTGAAGGAGAGACTTATGGAAAACGGCTGCTTCCTGCCGTATAACAAACGTAGCATACCGGAGTTTATCACCTCTGCCGCGATTACGTCAGGTATGGATAACCTTAGAAACGGTATCGACCGAACGAACCATACCTACGGCGCAGACGAGCAGGGCGTTTACTTTCCCCTCGAACGTGAGGTCGGCTATACCTTCCGTGCGCCGCACCCGGTCGAGAACGTCCACATAGCCTTCGACTCCGACCTCGACCGCGTGACACTGCCGGGTGACGAATGCGAACGTCGGCACTCGATGCGTGCAAACGTCCTGCCCGATTCCCCCACCATGAATATGCCGCACACCCTTGCAAAGGGCTATTCCGTCGTGGGTCTCACCCCCGAGGGCAAACGTGTTACGTTGTTCGAGGAGCGGTGCAATCTGCGCCAATGCGTGAACGTTTCGGTCGGTATCGAGCTTGTCGGACTTTATCTGACGGTACACGAGCTTTGGGGAGACGGTGACGAGGTACACGTATTCTCGTTCGATGCAAGGTAGACGGCATGACTTCACATGAGATGACAGAGCGATACAAGCTCTACAACAGACGACTATTCAGTAAGCTGAGTATTTTTTTGAATGCCGTCCCCGACTTTATCGAGGAGAGCATAATAAACGAGCTGTGTACGGAGTGCGGTCTGACGACCGAGGAGGCTTATTCGTTCGTCCTTGCCTCCGCTATCGGTCTTGACACGGAGAACTCGGAGGACGACCGCCGTATCTTCGAGGAATATTTTCCGTCAATGCTACACCTGCTCGATACTCGTGAATTTGAAGCCGACCGATACCTATGCACCGTCCGACCGAAGGAGGGACGGCTCGGCACGTGGGAGCTTCGCTACGAGACGTACAAGCCCTATGAAGCGTTCGTCTGCGGAGACCCTATCGAGCTGTCGAGGGGACGTATCGTGCCACAGCTCGGCTTTTTCGAGCGTGAGCTTCGATATCCGGCAATCCTCGAGAACGGACGTGAATGGATGCTCGTGACCCCGAACGAGATAGTCACCATGCGTGAGCCGATACGGCGTTCGCACGGACGTGTGCTGACGTTCGGTCTCGGACTTGGCTACTTTGCGTTCATGACCGCAGAGCGTGAGGAGGTGGAGTCCGTCACGGTCGTTGAGCGTGACGAGAGCGTCATCGAGCTGTTTCGGCGGCTGCTGCTTCCCCTCTTCCCGAAGGCGTCACGTGAAAAGCTGGTCATAGTGCGTGACGATGCCTTTGAGTACGCGAAGCACAGGATGAGGGAGGGTGGCTTTGACGTAGTTTTTGCGGACATATGGCATGACCCCTCCGACGGAGTTGAGGCGTACAAACGACTAAAGAGCCTTGAATCTGAGCTGCCCGATGCCGAATTTCTCTACTGGATAGAGCAGACTCTACAGCTGTATATGTGATATCATCGGGGCGGCTGAGCCGGCGGTCTGAGA